>DASVHB010000066.1:0-2211 GCA_036379195.1 Pirellulales bacterium | reverse complement strand
GGGGATTGGGGATTGGGGATTGGGGATTGGGGATTGGGGATTGGGGATTCGACCCTCTGGCTCGGTCGTCTTTGGCTCCGCGCGCTGGCGCTCTGCATGGAAGCCCGAGGCGTCAGCGAAGGAAACGCCCGTCGCAACCCTTGCCGCTGGCCCGGTTCAATGGTCACCAGTCACTAGCCACCAGCCACCACTTCACTAAGCAGGCCAGGTGCGCTCGATAAACGTCGTATCGACCTGACCATCGACAAACGCCGAATGACTCAAAATATCAAGCAAACGGGGGACCGTGGTTTTGATTCCTTCGATCCGCAACTCGCTCAACGCCCGCTGCATCGAGCGGATGGCGTCGGCCCGCGTCGGCTGATGCACGATCAGTTTGCCGATCATCGAGTCGTAATTGGGCGACACGGTATAGCCCGTATGCGCGTGCGAGTCGAAGCGGACGCCAAAACCACCCGGCACGATCAGTCTTTCTATCTTACCCGGCGACGGCTGAAAATTCCTCATCGGGTCTTCCGCGTTGATGCGGCATTCGAGAGCCACCCCCGAAACGGCGATCTCTTCCTGCCGCCAGGGCAAGGGTTCACCCGCCGCCACCCGCAGTTGCGCCTTGATCAGGTCGATGCCGGTGACCATCTCGGTCACGGGGTGCTCGACCTGAATGCGGGCGTTCACCTCAATGAAGTAATAGTTGCCGCGGCGGTCGACGATGAATTCGACCGTGCCGGCGTTGGTGTAGCCGGCGGTTTTAATCAGCCGCACCGCCGACTCGCAGATGTTTTTGCGCACACCGGCGTCGAGATGGGCGCCGGGGCTTTCTTCGATCACCTTTTGGTGTCGCCGCTGCATGGTGCAGTCGCGCTCCCAAAGGTGTACGACGTTGCCGTGGTGGTCGGCGAGAATCTGCACTTCGATGTGCCGTGGATGCTCGACGTATTTTTCGAGGTAGATGCTCGGATTGCCAAAAGCGGCCTCGGCCTCGGCCTGGGCCTGCTGCACGGCGCTTTTGAGCGCCAGGTCGTTGAGGGCCACCCGCATGCCGCGGCCGCCGCCGCCCGCCGACGCCTTGATGAGCACCGGAAAGCCGATCTCATGGGCCACCGCGACCGCCTGCCGTTCGTCGGCGATCAGTCCTTCGCTGCCGGGCACCGTGGGCACCTGGGCCTCGCGGGCCAGCCGCCGCGCCTCGTTCTTGTCGCCCAGTCGCCGCATGGCATCGGGCGAGGGACCGATGAAGTCGATGTTGCAGCTTCGGCAGACTTCGTTGAAGTGGGCGTTCTCCGACAAGAAGCCGTAGCCTGGGTGTATCGCCTGCACATTGCCGATTTCGGCGGCGCTGATCACGCGGTCGATCTTCAGATAGCTGTCGGCGCTGCGCGCGGGACCGACGCAGTAAGCTTCGTCGGCCAGCTCGAGGTATTGAGCGCCGCGGTCGGCCTCGCTGAAGATGGCTACCGTTTCGATGCCCATTTCGCGGCAAGCGCGGATCACGCGCAGCGCAATTTCACCGCGATTGGCAACCAGGATTCGTTTGAACATCCGCTGTTTAATGGCTCGTGTCCACTTTGAACAGCGGCTGGCCGTACTCGACCGGCTCACCGCTTTCGACCAGCACGGCCACGACTTTGCCGGAAACCCCCGCGGGAATCTCGTTGAACACCTTCATGGCCTCGATGATGCAGACGGTGGTGTCGGGTCCGACGCGATCGCCCACCTTGACGAAAGGGGCGGCCTCGGGACTGGGCGCGGCGAAGAACGTGCCGACCATGATGCTTTTGATCGCCACGATGTGTTCGCCTTCGCTGGCGGCGCTGGGCTGACCGGCAGCCGGCGGCGCGGCGGAAACCGGTGCGGCGTGCTGCACGGCGGGCGGCATCGACGCCAACAGCGGCTCGTGTCCCTTGCGCAGGCGGATGCGCACCGCCGCATTGCGTAAGTCGATTTCCGTCAGGTCGTGCTCGTTCATCAGCTCGACCAGACGGCGAATTCTGCCAACATCGAAAATGTCGCCCTCGGCGGGCGGCGGGTTGGCCATGCCAGATCTCCGACGGACGTTGGTGCGTTGCTTGGCGATTGTTCTAATTCCGGCGAGCGTATTCGTAGGATGATCTTGCTAGATCATCCAGGCCGAGGTCCATGACCTTGCAAGGCCATCCCACGGCCAACTTTTATGAAACGGCGGTGGCTGGGGCAGAGCCTTGGCGATGCCCC
>DASVHB010000065.1:0-9763 GCA_036379195.1 Pirellulales bacterium | reverse complement strand
AAGCCGCCGCCATCTCGCACGAGATGATGGTGCCCGTCACCGTGCCATAGGGAAAATCGGGCAGATCGATTTCGGCCCACGTGGCGTGCGGACGCAACCGCTCAAGGGCCGCTTCAAAATTGCGGCGCACCTCCGGCTGCGCGCGGTCGGCGGCGCCCTTGAGCGTCGCCAGGCGAAACGGCGGCCCGGGCAGTTCGTCGGCGGAATACCGATAGGGCCGGTCGGCCGAGGAAGGATCGGCCGGGTCGAATCCGGCGATGGCCTGCAACACCAGTCCGCAATCGTCGGCGGTGCGGGCCAGCGGACCCAATTTGTCGATCGACCAGCTTAGCGCCATGGCGCCGTGCCGGCTGACGCGGCCATAGGTGGGACGCAGCCCGCTGATGCCGCAGTAGCCGGCGGGCGTCATGATCGAACCCCATGTCTCGGAACCGATGGCGAACGGCACGACGCCCGCGGCCACCGCCGAGCCTGAACCGCTCGATGAACCGCCGCTCCAAGCCTGCGTGTCCCAGGGGTTCAGTCCCGGTCCGGTGAACGAAGCATTGGCTTGCTCGTAACCGAGACCACCGGCGATTTCGACCATCGCCAACTTGGCCACCAGCACGGCGCCCGCTTCTCGCAAGCGGCGCACGACGGTGGCGTCTTGGTCGAAGATCTGGTGCTTAAGCGGTGCGGCGCCCCAGGAAGTGGCGATGCCCGCGGTGGCCAGCAGGTCTTTGGCGCCGTAGGGGATGCCGTGAAGCGGACCGCGGTCGTGCCCCGCGGCCAATTCGGCATCGGCGCGGCGCGCTTGTTCGATCGCCAGCGCGCGCGTCACAGTGACGATGGCATTGAGCGGTTTGCCGATGCGCTCGATGCGGTCAAGAAAAAACTCGGCCAATTCAACCGCCGTGAATTCGCTGGCCCGCAATCGCTTGCCCAGGCCGCGGATCGACGACCATGCCGCGTCGGCACTGACGGCCATGTTCAATCCTCCGCCCGATAGGCTGAATAGACCGGCGCCGGCTCATCGGCGTTCGTCAGCGGAAAGGCGCTCAGCCGTTTCGACCGGGCCAGGTGCCCCGCGAGCTCGTTGCGAATCTGTTTGAGGTGCTCAGGCCGCAAACGATCGGCATCGAGCCGGTTGACCAAGGCGAGATAAAGGTCTTCTTCTTGTTGCGGCTCTGGCGCCGCGACCTTGGTGCTTGGATCGGCGGCTCGTGCATCGTTTGCCACGGCAGCGGTTGCCAGCGGCGCCGCGACCGCGCCGCCGAGAATGCGCCGGGCGAAGTCCCGCCGGTCGAAAGATGAAAAGCGATTGGTATCAGCCATGAGATTTTCCAGAGGTTCGCGCGTTGAACGCCGAAGACCGATTCGTGCGCCGGCCGTGGAGTTATCATAGGCTGCCCGGCTTGAGGTTTCGAGTGGACCGGGCTGCCGTTGCCGACCAAAATGGTTTTCCCCAGACGCCTGCGCGCCGGTTCTCGGCTAGGCTGTTAGTGGGAGACCATCGCCAAGCGTGGAAACGTGCCAAGCACGAGCGGATAGCCAGCCACTGCTGCTTTGTTCAACCTAAAAATCCGGGTTGCCAAATCGTAGGGTGGTCATTGCCCACCATTGAAATTCGTGGTGGGCAATGCCCACCCTACACCTCCCATCTCGAAAATTGACTTGGTCGGTTTTTCAGGTAACCGTCCACGACAGCCATTCTTGACGCCTGGGGTAGGTTGCAAGGGTTCGGGGCAATTCCCCACCTGGTCCAATATTGACAACGGGCGACGGCGATGGTTAATTCCCGCCATGCCCAGAACCGCACGATTAGCCCCAGGCGGAATGCTGCTTCACGTCTTGAACCGAGGTGTGGGAAGAAATGCGCCTGTTTCTGAAAGAGGCCGATTTCCAGGCCTTCGAACGGATCGTCGAGCAGACGCTCGAAACGCGACCGATGAGGGTCCTCTCCTACTGCCTGCTTTCCAACCACTGGCACTTTGTCCTTTGGCCGGAGCACGAAGGCGATCTCGGCGCCTTCATGCAAAAACTCACGATCACGCATGCGCGCAACTGGCAGGTGCATCGCCGCCGCGTCGGGTACGGCCACCTCTATCAAGGTCGGTACAAGTCGTTCCCGATCGAAAACGACGAGCATTTTTATCAGGTCGCGCGATATGTCGAGCGCAATGCCAAGCGCGCGCGCCTGGTGCGTCGGGCGGAGAACTGGCGCTTCAGCAGTCTGTGGCGGCGCGTCCACGGCGACGCGGACTCGCGGCGAATCTTGAGCGACTGGCCGTTACCGTATCCGCGCTCGTGGGTGCACTACGTCAATCAACCGCAGACCGAAGCGGAGTTGGAGGCGATCCGCCGCAGCGTGTGTCGGGGCCAGCCGTACGGCGGCGAAGCCTGGGTTCAAGCCACGGCGGCGAGGCTGCGCCTTGAATCATCGCTTCGCCCGCGCGGTCGTCCCCGGAAAGCGGAGGAATCCGCTCGGGCAGTTGACCGGCATCACGCCGTCGCACAACGGCGTGAGCATCGAGGACGATGGCGGCTCATGAATCATCCGGCTATGGCTGTTGGTTGTCGTTGTGATGGCGCGCAATTATGCTGAAAGCATCCGATACGCAACCAAGTGCGACACTTGGTTACGCCGATCAGAGTCAATTTGCTACCGCGGCGCCGTTTGATGCATACCAGCCAGACACCGTTCGCAATGCCCGCGATCGAGCGAGTTTTGGCGGAGCACCCCGAGTTGGCCAGGACCGCGGCCCATGTGCTGAGTTGGGGAAATCACCAAACCGATGCCGCGAGTCTGCTGGCCGCCGTGCTGCCCGAGTTGGCCGCAGCGCTAAAGGCCGACTACCTGGCGGTGGTCCGCCTCAGCCGTGGCGAATGGTCGGTGGTGGCTGAGTGGGGCGGCAAGCAGTCGCTGCCCATCGAGCTGCTGGCCGACGTGCTCGATGAAGACGCACCCAAGTCGAGCGGCCCCTGGTTGGCCGCCGCGCTGGAAGCGAAAGCCGCCTCGGGCGAGTTGCTGCTGGCGCATCGCGCGGGCGGGTCACCGCGCGATCTCGACGCCGTAGACGCGCTGGCCAAAATCTGCGGCGACGCCTGCGGCGCGGTGCGGGCGCGGCGCGGGCGGCAGCGGCGCATCGAACGGCTCGAAGCCACCTTGGAAGTCACCAGTCGCTGGAACCAGCATCAGCAGGTCGAGGCGCTGCTGACCGACATGGCCCAGGCGGCCACGCGGCTATTGGACGCCGATCGCGCCAGCATTTTCCTGTGGGACCGCCCCACGCACACGCTGGTGGCGCGGCCCGCCTTGGGTGTCAAGAAAGAAGAGCTGCGCATTCCCGACAACGCGGGCATTGTGGGGCAAGTGGTCCACAGCGGCGAGCCCATGCGGGTCGATCCGGCCAACGGCCAAGAGCTGATCAATCGCCAAGTCGATTCGCAGCTTGGCTACCAGACACGCACCCTGCTGTGCGTGCCGCTGCGCAGCCGGCGCGGCGAAGTGCTGGGTGCGTTCGAGATGGTCAACAAACTACACGGCAGCTTTGACGACGACGACCTGGCGACGCTGGTCGAACTGGCGGCCCAAGCCGCGGTCGCCCTGGAGAATACGCAAGAGCGGCAGGCGCTGTTGCGATCGCGACAATTGATGACCGAGCAGGCCGCCCGCGGAGTGCAGCTCATCGGCGACAGCCCGGCCATCGTGGCCCTGCGTTCGACCATCCGCCGGGTGGCCGCCACCGATCTGGCGGTGCTGATTCTCGGCGAAAACGGCACCGGCAAAGAGGTGGTCAGCCAGTCGATTCATTACCTGAGCCATCGCCGCGACCAACCGTTCGTGGCGGTCAATTGCGCGGCCATCAGCGAGACGCTATTGGAAAGCGAGCTGTTCGGGCACGAAAAAGGGGCCTTTACCGACGCCCACGAGACGCACCCCGGCAAGTTTGAGCTGGCCTCGGGCGGCACGTTGTTTCTCGACGAAATCGGCGACCTCAGCCACGGCGGCCAATCGAAGCTGTTGCGCGTGCTCGAAGAGAAGTTGGTCGTCCGCGTGGGCGGGTCGAAGCCTATCCACACCGACGCGCGCGTGATCGCCGCGACCAATCAAGACCTGGCCGCCATGGTGGCCGACAAGCGGTTTCGCCAGGACCTGTATTTTCGCTTGAACGTGGTGACGTTGCAGATTCCGCCGTTGCGCGAGCGGCGCGAAGATATTTTGCTGCTGGCCGAGTATTTCTTGGCCGATTTTTGCAAGAAGGCGCGGCGGCCGGTGCTGCATTTGACCGCCAGCGCCCGCCAACGGCTAGAGCAGCACGCCTGGCCGGGCAATGTCCGCGAACTACGCAACCTGATGGAGCGGCTGGCCTATCTGGCGCCGGAAGAGCAGATCGAAGCCGACGACCCGGCGTTTGCATTGATTCCCGCCGCCGGCAGTCAGCCGCCGTTGCCCGCCGCCGATGCTTCGCTCAGCGATGCGACCGACCATTTTCAGGCACATTATATTCAGCAGGCGATCGACCGCGCTGGCGGCAATATGCAGCAAGCGGCCCATTTGCTGGGACTGCACCGCTCGAATCTCTATCGCAAGATGCGGCAGTTGGGAATGAACACGCACTAAGCTTTACGAGAACAGCCCAGCGGGCACTGCTTCGGCGGCATGCGCGGGCGATTCGACGCGCACGGTGTCTTGCCGCCAAAGGCCGCAATGTTCGGCCCACGAGCACGCTCGCTCGCAGAGGCCGTCGGCATCGATGCCCAGGTCGCGCAAGAGTTCGTCGCGCTCGCCATGCTCGACGAAACGGTCGGGCAACCCCAGCCGCAAGACATGCCGCGCATCGACGCCGGCCTGGTTGGCGGCTTCGAGCACCGCGCTGCCAAATCCGCCCTCGAGCGTGCCTTCTTCGACCGTCAGCACAAACGACGCGCGCCGCAAGGCTTCGACCAGGGTCTCGCAATCGATCGGCTTCAGGAATCTTGCATTGACTACTCCCACGTCGAGGCCGTCGGCCCGCAGCCGCTCGGCGGCGGCAACGCAGGCGCCGAGCGTCGCGCCGTAGGCCAGAAACATGCCGTCGTTGCCCCAACGGATCACTTCGGCCTTGCCCAGCTCGACCGGCGCAACCTGGCGATCGACGCGCTCGGCGTCGGCTTTGGGATAGCGAATCGAGGCGGGGCCGGCGAGCGACAGCGACAGATCGAGCATCTGCGGCAGATCGGCAGCGTCGCCCGGCGCCATCATGGTGATGTTAGGCAGCGAACGCATGTAAACGGTGTCGAACACGCCGTGGTGGGTGGGACCGTCGGGCCCGGCCAGCCCGGCACGATCGAGACACAGCGTCACCGGCAGGTTTTGCAGCGAGACTTCCTGGAACAACTGATCGTAGGATCGCTGCAAAAACGTGGAATAAATGGCGACGACCGGCCGCGAGCCGCTTTTGGCCATGCCGGCGGCGAACGCCACGGCGTGCGACTCGCAGATGCCCGTGTCGAAGAACCGTTCGGGAAAGTCGGCGCGCACCTTTTGCAGTTTGTTTCCTTCGCACATGGCGGCGGTGACCACCACCACGTCGTCACGCCGCCGCATGGCGTCGTAGATGGCGTCGGCGGCCACGTTGGTGTAGGCGGGCGGCGCGCCTTTGGCCAGCGGAATGATCTCTTCTCCGTCCCAATCGAAGCGAGCGGGCGCATGAAACTTCACCGGGTCTTTCACCGCCGGTTCAAAACCGTGGCCCTTTTCGGTCATCACGTGCAAGAGAATCGGACCGCGGGCGGGCTTCAAGTCTTCCAGGCACTGAATGAGCGACTGGAGGTTATGCCCGTCCACCGGCCCCACGTAGCGAAAGCCGAAATTCTCGAACAGGCTGCCGTAAGCTTTCGAGCTGCGCAGCGCTTCGGGGTCGTCGACCTGCTGCGGGCGCTGTTCGCCGCGCCGCAGTCCGATCGGGTGATCGACCTTGGGTGTTTGATCGAGATACTGCCCCAGCGCGCCGACGCGCGGGCAGATCGACATCTGATTGTCGTTCAGCACCACCAGCAGGTTGTTGTCCAGCGCGCCCGCGTGATTCAGCGCCTCGAAAACGATGCCGCTGGGCAGCGCACCGTCGCCGATCACCGCGACCGAGCGTCGATCTGACTGGCCACGCAAATCGTCCGACGCCTTCAGGCCCAGGGCGCACGAAATGCTGCAGCCGGCATGGCCGGTCATGAACAAGTCGTAATCGCTCTCGCCCGGATGAGGAAACCCCATCAGGCCGCCCTTGGTGCGGATGGTGTTGATCTGGTCCTGACGGCCGGTAATGAGCTTTTGGGGATAGATCTGGTGGCCGGTGTCCCAGATGATCCGATCGCGCGAAAAGTCGTAGACACGATGCAGCGCCAGGCACAGCTCGACGACGCCGAGGTTCGAGCCGAAATGAGCGCTGCGCAGCCGCAAGATCGATCGCAGCGCAACGCGAATCTCTTCAGCCAATTGCTCGAGTTCGGGCAAGGTCATCGCGCGCAGTTCATGCGGCGAACGGAGTTGAGACAGCAAAGTGTGCATGAAAAGGGGATCGGGGGTCAGAGGGTCGCTGGTGGCTAGTGGCTAGTGGCTAGTGGCTAGTGGCTGGTGGCTGGTGGCTGGTGGCTGGGATCGTAGCGTAAGCGTCCTCGCTTGCGCATGGCTTATTGCCGGTGGCTGGGGCAGAGCCTTGGCGATGCCCCGGTGTGATTGCATCGCGGCCAATCGTTGGCGTCACGCGATTTTAGTGAACCGCGGCGATGCTTGCTAGCGACTCGCAGGCGTGTTGATCACAAAACTTCGCGACGCGCGAGAAGTGCGCGTCTGTGTGATGACCTTCCCGGCCGTCTGATCTTTTCGGTGGACTGCTCCAAAGGCCAACCTCCCGTCGCATTGCACGCGATCGGTATCGGTCGTGAAGGGTGCGCAAGCGAGGACGCTAATGCTACGCCCCTAGTCCCCAGCCCCTAGTCCCCAGCCCCTAGTCCCCCAGCCCCTCCTCTACCGGTCCATATCGCAGCTCAACCCGCCCGCCGCCGGCAGATAGGCGCTGCGCACGTAGTCGATCACCATGCGGTGCGCGCTGAACCGCCAGGCCAGCGAGGCGATCGAGTTCATCATCATCTTGATCCAGTGCCGAGGCAGACCGTCGATGTCGTGGTCGTAATAAAGCGGAATGACCTGCTGTTCGAGCACGCGATACAGATCGGCGCCGTCGCGGCGGTCGTTCACTTCGTCGGAAACGTGGCTGGTGCCCTTGCCGATGGCAAAACCGTTGCTGCCGTCGTAGGCTTCGGCCCACCAACCGTCGAGCACCGAGAAGTTCAGCCCGCCGTTGAGCACTACTTTTTGGCCGCTGGTGCCCGACGCCTCCAACGGGCGGCGCGGGTTATTCAGCCAAACGTCGACGCCTTGCACCAGGTGGCGGCAGACGTTGATATCGTAGTCTTCGATGAACGCCACGCGCCCGGCGAAGCGCGGGTCGTGCCGCAGATTGTCGATTTTTTTCACAAGCTGCTTGCCCGGTTCGTCGGCCGGGTGCGCCTTGCCGGCAAAGATCATCTGAATCGGCCGCTGCGCGTCGTTCACCAGGTCCGAGAGACGGTCGAGATCAAACAGGATCAGATCGGCCCGCTTGTACGTGGCAAACCGCCGGGCAAAACCGATCGTCAGCACGTGCGGGTCGAGCATGTTGCGGGCGGCTTCGACCACTTCGTCGCTTTCGCCCCGCCGCCGACATTGCCGGCTGATGCGCCGCCGCACGAACGACAGCAGCAGGTTTTTCAAGGCATAATGAGTTTCCCACAGCTCGCCCGGATCGACATGGTGGATGCCCTGCCAGGCGTCGGCCTCGTACATGCGCTTGAACCAATCGACCGGAAAGTTACGGTCGTAGAGCTGCTGCATTTGCCAGGCCAGCCAACTGGGCACATGAACGCCGTTGGTGATGTGCCCGATGGGAATTTCTTCCTCGACCCGCCACGGCCACAGATGGGCCCACATGCGACGGCTGACGTGGCCGTGCAGCGAGCTGACGGCGTTGGCCCGACGTGAAAGCTTGAGTGCGAGCACTGTCATACAGAACGTCTCGCCGCCGTTGTGCGGCTCGACGCGGCCCAGGCCCATCAACTGATCGAGCGATATGCCCAGCCGGTCGCGCAGCGGCCCCAAGTGCTCTTCGATCAGACCGGCGTCGAAGCGGTCGTGGCCGGCGGGCACCGGCGTATGCGTGGTGAACACGGTGTGCTGAGCGACGTCGCGTAGGGCTTCGTCGAAGCTCAGCCCGTCCGACTCCATCATGTCGCGAATGGCGTCGAGCGTGGCAAACGAGCTATGCCCTTCGTTCAGATGAAACACGCCCGGCGTGATGCCCAGGGCCTTGAGTGCCCGCACGCCGCCCACGCCTAGCACCAGCTCTTGCCGAATGCGCGTGCGGTGATCGCCGCCATACAGCCGGCTGGTCAGCTCGCGGTCTTCCGGGCTGTTGCCATCGACATCGCAGTCGAGCAGATAGAGATGTACGCGGCCCACCCGCATCAGCCACACCTTGGCCACAAGCTGCCCGGTGCGGGTTTCGATCGTCACGTGAACCGGCTGGCCATCGAGCCCGATGGCCGGCGACATCGGCAGGTTTTCGACCTTGGTGTCCAGGTACTCTTGCTGTTGGTAGCCGTCGTGATCGAGGTGCTGCTTGAAATAGCCCTGATCGTAGAACAGCCCGACGGCCACAAAGGGCAGCCCCAGGTCGCTGGCCGTCTTTACGTGATCGCCCGAGAGCACGCCCAGGCCGCCCGAATAGATGGGGGCCGACTCGTGCATGCCGAATTCGGCCGAAAAATAGGCCACCGGCTTCGAGCCGAGCACACCGGCGTGCGTGGTGCCCCACGTCTGGATGTTGCTCAGGTATTCCTTCAGCCGGCGGTAGGCGTAGTTGATGCGGCTATAGAGCACCAGCTCGGCGGCCCGCATTTCGAGCCGCTCGGGCGTGAACTCGGCCAGCAGGGCGATGGGGTTATGATCGAGCTGCCGCCAGCGGATGGGGTCGAGATCTCGGAAGAGGTTGATGACTTCCGGCTGCCAGCTCCACCAGAGGTTATTGGCCAGCGCCAGGCATTTGTCGTAGGGAGTGGCCGAGCCAACGCCCGCTGAGGCAAGACGTTGCGGCAGACTCATCTCGATCGGTTCGATTTCGGTTTGGCTCATCGACTCCGTCCCTTGGCCTCATCTAGAGATAGACTCGTGATTATAGCGATTTTGGGAAATGGATCGACCCCAGATTCATTGACCATGCCCCTGGCCGTTGTTAGACTTGCGTGTTTTCCGGTTAGCCGCCGGGATGGGTTAAATCGAGGTAGACGCGTAGGGTGGGCCGAGCGAAGCGAGTTCCCACCATTTGCCCGCCGCATACCCCAACGCGTTACGCCGCCCGAATTGGTGGGACTGTTTAACTCGGCCCACCCCTACGGCCGCGAGCGAACCCGCATGGCCGGTGGCTGGGGCAGAGCCGAAGCGATGCCTCGGTTGGTTGAAGCCGGGGCAGTTGAAGCCGGGGCATCGGCAAGCCTCTGCGCCAACCACTCGGGATGTGGTTCCGGTTCGGGTGGCCGGCTGAATGCGTTAGGCGACCGTAGACATCACGCTCCGCGTGATGAAGGATCACGCGGAGCGTGATGTCTACGGTGGTCGCTCGCCATAAATGCTCGAAACAAATGGCTCTCGGACTAACTAGCGAAACAATCTGTCGAACTCAGTAAGGAACGTACCTCATGGCCAAAGCTG
>DASVHB010000064.1:0-5079 GCA_036379195.1 Pirellulales bacterium | reverse complement strand
CGGTCGTCAGATAACCCCGCGCTTCCAGCGTTTCGAGCTCTCGTTCGACCTGCCGCCGTGCATCGGTGAACTTCAAGACCCGCTTGGGCCAAAACTCTTTGGGACGAAAGTTGACGAACGTCTCCACCATATCGAGTGGCGCGGGGTCGGTCGGCGTATTCGCCCGGCCGGCCTTGCCAATTACCGACTCGACCTCTGGAAAGCCGCGCAGCAAGGCGTCGCGGGCCTTGAGATCGTCGGCCGACTGCGTGACGCTGGCCCGGGGCACGGTGACCGGCATGTCGAGCGTGGTGCCCTCGTCCAAGGCCGGCATGAAGGCCACACCGATCTTGTTGAAGCCATAAGCCCATAGGCCGATCAGGACCAGGCTGCTCAAAGAGACGGTTCGCCAGAGCACAGCGCGCTGGACCCAAGATCCGATGACCAGTATGACCACCAGCGGCACACTCGCCAGTGCGATGATGAACCATTTGGCGACGGTAACCAGATCGATCGTCCCCAGGGGCCAAATCGTCGCCAAATACCTGAAGTGGGCCCCCAACCAGTTGCCGCAGTAGGCGATGCCGAGCGCCGCCGCCATCAACAGCAGGGCCAGGAGTGCCAGCGCGCCATCGCCGACGAGCGCTTTGAAATCCGGGCCGCGTTTGCCCGTGGTGGCCATGACCGTCAGCGCCGTCACCACCGCGAACACGCCCAAAAACGTCTGCTTCCACGCCGTTTCGCTAGCGCCCCGGCCGATGATGGCCTGCAAGGGAAACATACCCGCCGCCAGGATCAACAGCACCGCGAACATCCACATCACCAGGTTCCTGCGCGGCAAGGCCCAGGTGAGCAGCGGCTTGTAGATGTGGATGAAGCTGCGGACGATCCAATTCTCCTCTTCGCTGCGCAGCCGGCCTTTGATGAACGTGGGAATCAACGCCGGCACCAGCGTGACCGAAAGCAAGGCCACCCCGAGCAGCGCAAAACTCTTGGTAAACGCCAGCGGTTGAAAATACTTGCCTTCTCGGCCGCTGAGCATGAACACCGGGATGAACGAGATCAGCATGATCATCACCGAAAAGAAAATCGGCCGGCCCACCGTGCGGCAGGCGGGAATGACCAGCTCGCGCGTGTCGCCCGTCACGCGGCGGTCGCCGAAATGCTCTTTGAGCGTGTGCGTGGCGTTCTCGGTCATCACGATCGCCTGGTCGACCAGAATGCCGATCGAGATGGTGATGCCGGCCAGCGACATGATGTTGGCCTGAATGTCGATGACGCCCAGCGTGCGCAACAACCACATCATCAAGAACGAAAACAGCACCGCCAGCGGCAGCGTGATGCAAATGACCAGCACGCTGCGGACGTGCGAGAGAATCAAAAGAATGGCGACGGAGGCGATGAGCATTTCGTGCCACATCACCTCGCGCAGCGTATGGATGGCGCCGTCGATCAGCCGCGTGCGGTCGTAGGCCGGCACGATGTGTACGCCCTCAGGCAAGCCCGGCTGAATCTCCTGAATCTTCCGCTTGATGCGCTCGGTCACCGCCAGCGGGTTCTCGCCGTGCCGCATCAGCACCACGCCGCCCACCACGTCGCTGCCGTCTTTCTCATACACGCTGCGGCGAAACTGTGTGCCAAGTTGCACCTTGGCAATCGTTTTGACGTAGATCGGAACGCGGTTGACTTCTTTGACGACGGTGTTTTCGATGTCTTGCTTATCTTTAATCCAGCCCAGCCCGCGGACGATGTATTCGGCGTTGTTTTTTTGCACGACGCCGCCGCCGGCCGGCATGTTACTCTTGGCGACCGCCGAGTAGAGTTCGCCTAGCGTAATGCCGTAGGCCCGCAGGGCTTCGGGCCAGACGTCGATCTGGTACTCCAGCGGCGTGCCGCCCACGTCGGCCACGTCGGCGGCGCCGGCCGCGGCGTTGAGCTGCGGCGCGATGTAGAACTTGTTGAGCGCCCAGAGCCGGCCCGAATCGACCGGATTCGACGGGCTGTCTTCGACCGTGTACCAAAAAATCTGTCCCAGGGCCGTGGCGTCGGGAGCCATATAGGGCAGCACGCCCGGCGGCAAAAACGTGCTGGCTTCGGCCAGCTTTTCGGTGACGCGCTGGCGGGCAAAGTAAAAGTCGATGTCGTCCTCGAAAATCAACGTGATCATCGAGAAATTGAATTCGCTGCTGGAGCGCACGGCCCGCATGCCCGCCAGCCCCTTGAGCTTCAACGACAGCGGGTAGGTCACCTGGTCTTCGATTTCCCAAGGGCTGCGCCCCATCCAATCGGTGAACACGATGACCTGGTTTTCGCTCAGATCGGGGATGGCGTCGACCGGCGTGTGGTACACGGCATACACGCCGGCCAACGTGAGCGCCGCCGCCACGATCAGCACCAGGAAGCGATTGCGAATCGAGGCTTCGATAATGCGTTCGATCATGAACAGGGGTCGGGGGTCAGGATTCGGGATTCAGGGGTTCTGTAGGGAACGGACTCCGTGCCGTTCCGTCGAGGGCGGCGCGAGGTCGATTCGCCGTCCAAAACCCGGTGGCTGGGGCAGAGCCTTGGCGATGCCCCGGCTGGCAGCGGCATTTCCCGGTTTTGCATTTTGCATTTTGACTTCTCTTTGCGGGGCCTTGGCGCCGTAGCGCGCTGCCGAGCGCAATGGGAAAGTCAAAATGCAAAATGCAAAACTCAAAATGCAAAAGTACGGTCGCCCGTGGTGCCCGGTCGAGGGCCAGTGCGACGTCGGTTCGCCCTGACGGAACGGCACGGAGTCCGTCCCTACAGACCCGAGTCGTTTTTCAACTTCTTCAGGGTCTTTAATGTTTTTTCGCGCTCGCTTCTGGCCGCGTCCTCGCAACCCGGACAGCAGAGAAACACCGCCCCGCCGTCGATCATCACTTTTGCCGGCTTGCCCATCGAGCCGAGCCGGTTTTCGGTTTCGACGGCGCAGAACCGCTGAGCCGCGGCCAGCTTGCGGTCGTCGGGCGAGAGTTTCAACAGGCCAGCTTTAATTCTCGCCTCGGCATCGTTCGCCTTCGATGGCTGGATGGCGGCGTTGGGGACTTCCGGCGTCGAAGGCCGCACGGTGGTCGCGCTCGAAGCGCCTTCGTGCAAGCCCCCGCTGCCGCCGAAATAAATCGAGCCAGCCGCCGGGTTCAGCCGCGTCTCGGCATCGACCAAAAACGAACCCGTGGTCACCACCGCCTCGCCCGCCGCCAGACCATCGAGCACCGGATAGAACATCGCCCCGTTCAAATCGGTCATCCGCGGTCCCAACTCGACCTTCACCCCCTCAAACACGCTAGGCAGCGTCTCGCGGTAGACGATCCGCTGGGTTCCCGTGTCGATCACCGAGCTTTCGGGCACCGCCAGCACCAGGCCATCGGCCAGCTTCTCAGCCCGCTCAGGGTCGTCAGCCACGGAAGTTTTCAGCGCCGCCACGCCTTGGGCCGGCACTTCGAGCGTCACCGTGGCGGTGGTGCCCGGCCGCAGCTTATGGCCGGGATTGTCTAGTTCACAGCGGACCGTCACGGTGCGGGTCGCTTCATCCACGTGCGGCAAAACAAACGACAGCTTGCCGTGGAACGGTTCATTGGGAAACGCCCGACTGGTGGCCACCACCGGCAAGGCGTCGGGGCTGTCGGGCGGGATCGGGCGGTGCGTCTGCCGCTCGGGCAAGAACGGAAAATCTTCTTCATACACCTGCGCCTGGATCCAGACGGTTGAAAGATCGGTCACGTCGTACAGCCTCATGCCGGTCTCGACGTATTGCCCCTCGACCACGTACTTGCCGATCACGTGTCCGGTGATGGGCGAACGAATCTTGAGGTGGGTGTTGGCTTTGCCCGTCTGAAGTAACTCATCGAGCTGATCGTCGCTGATGCCCAGCAGCCGCAGCCGCTCGCGACTGCTGGCGGCGAGCTCGCGCGAGCCGCTCTTGGAGGCGGCCAGCAGCTCGCGCATGCCGCTGTAGAGCGCGGGGCTGTAGATTTCTGCCAGCACTTCGTCTTGGTCGACCATCGTGCCGGTTTCGCTGACGTACAGCTTGTCGACTCGGCCGCCCACCCAAGCGCTGACGCGGCGTTGCTCGCGCTGGTTGAACTCGATGAAGCCCACCGCGTCGACTTTTTTGGCGAGCGAAAGATAATCGACCGTCCAGCGGCGCACTCCGGCCAGCACCACGCGATACGGCGACAGTTGCACGCGGTTGACCACGCCCGGCGGCAGGGCTTCTTTCGACTGCCGCCCTTTCTGGCGCTTCGAGAGCGGCATGAAGCAGATCGAGCATTTTTCCTTGTCGTTGTCGCGGACTACGGTGGGATGCATCGGGCAGAACCATTCCACGTCGCTGGCGGCGACGGTGGCCGCCTCCGCCGGCCGCGTGTAGCGGTCGTAATAGGCGGCCAGCGTGTCCCACTGGGTGATGACGACGCCGATCAGGGCCAGGATGCCGATGAACCGCAGCCGGGCCAGCTTGACCAGGATGATGAAGTCGAACCACCACCAGGCTTTTCGCCAGCCGCTCAGTTCGGGCGGCGCGCGCAGGCCGCCTTCGTCGAGGCCTTCGAGTTCGTCGCTGCGACTGTGCTGTCGATCAGTCATGGGAATGCACTGTCAGCGTTCACGTAGGTCAGGCTTTCCGGCCTGACGAGAGTGGATGTTAATGGTGAACCGAACTATTCGCGGCAATCACGAGTCACAGGCGACCGCGGCGCGAGCCGGCCAAATGGTGCTAACCCTCCGGCGTCGCGCGCGGCCGCCCTTTACCCAAAGTCGTCTTTCGCTCCGCGAAAGAAGCGCTCGCATATGGATTTAACAACCGCACCCCATGCCGGCCATGGCGCCCATCGAACCGCGGCGCAACGTTCCCTTCGACGACGCCTTCGTCGGGCCGTTGCCGCCGCCCATGCCCGACATTCCGCCCATGCCCATGCAACCGGGGCAGCACATCATGTCGTCCATGCCGCTCATGCTCGGGTCGCCTTCGCCCATGCCCGCCATGCCGGCATGTTCGTCGGTTTCCATCGTCATTTTGCCCTGGGCGGACTTCTTCGCGCCCTTGAGCTTGAGCTTCATGCCGCAAATCGGGCAATC
>DASVHB010000063.1:0-3605 GCA_036379195.1 Pirellulales bacterium | reverse complement strand
CAGACGCGGCGCGTCACGGTCAACGCCATTGGCGTCGGCGTCGGGCTGCCCGGCCCGGCCAACCCATTCGATACCTTTCTGAACACCCTCTCTGAGCAGAACTATGGCGATTATCGGAGAGTGGATGAGTAATGCGCAGTGACCTTGCCGGCCTTGACGTCAAGGGTTACCTGGTCGCCGAGATCGGTCTATAATAGCGTAAGCCAACGAGCAATAAATAATCGTCTCCGTGGCATTCGCTTGGAGCTAAAATGGTCGATTGCGATGCAAGATTGATAATCGAAGTCGTCGACGATGTGGACGCGCTTGCCAAAGCCCGCGAGCAGCGAGAGAAATCTAATCGCAACATTGCCTGGCTGAAGGCGCACGCGCACGAGGTCTATTCTCACCATCGGGGAAAATGTATCTGCATCGCCGGCGAGAAGTTGTTTGTAGCCGACACGCCAGAAGCCGCCTACGCGCTTGGGCGGACAATGTTTCCCGAAGACGACGGTCTCTTCGTGCGGTACATTCCTATAAAAAAGGTCGCACGCATCTATGTATATCGCGGGTGAGTGGCATCCGTGCGACGATGGAGTGTTGCGCCCTGTGGTCCGCGCCGAAGTGCTGAGTAGCGAGGGACACTGGGTCCATCACGAGTTCTTACTCGATGTCGGCGCCGATCGCACCGTGTTGACGGCCGCCGCGCTTCGCATCTTGGAACTTCAGGCCGTCAATCTTGAAGATGGCCTTGCCGGCATCGGCGGCAGCAGTGAGGCAGTCGGTGTTGAATCAAAAATCAGGTTTACTGACGATCGCGGCGGTAAGGTGATTGTGCAAGGACAGTTCGCCGCCGTTCGCGATCTCGAATCGCTGGATATTTGCGTCCTTGGTCGTGATGTTACGAATAACTTCGGGGTGATTGTTGATCGACCCGGAGATCGAGTCTGCATGATTGCGCAACCGGATCGATATTCGATCGTCCGAGGCTAAAGCCGGCAATTGGTGATGCGCGTTTCCAAGATCGCGCTGGCCCCCAACGCCTCAAGACGCTCCATCATCTCGATCACCGTGTTGCGACGCACCATCACGCGAATGGCACACCAGTCGGGGTCTTCCAGCGAGCTGATCGTGGGCGAATTAAAACCCGGTGTGATCTGCTCGGCCTCGGCCAGCTTGGCCCGCGGCACGTTGTATTCCAGCAGCGAATAGCCGCGGGCGATCACCACGCCCTCGAGCCGCCGCACCACGCGGTCGGCCAGCTCGGGCTGCCGGCAGTCGCGGTTTTGAATCAACACGGTCTGATAGCGGCCGATCTCGTCCAGAATTCGCAACTGATTGGCGGCCAGCGTGCTGCCCGTCTCGACCAGATCGACAATCGCCTCGGCCACGCCCAAGGCGATCATCACCTCGACTGAGCCGGACAGCCTTACCAGGTGGGCAGTCGCGCCGTGCCCTTTCAGATAGCGAGCCGTGTTGTTCGGAAAACTCGTCGCCACGCGGCAGCCGTCGAGGTCGGCCGGCGCGTTTACATCGCTGGTCTCTGGCACACAAACAGCCAGCCGGCACTGGCCGACGCCCAAATCGAGCCGCTCGATCACCTTGGCGCCGCTCTCGGCCACCAGGTCGCTGCCAGTGACGCCCATGTCGATCGCCCCCTCGGCGCAAAGCACCGGAATATCGTCGGTGCGCAGAAACGTGATGTCGATGGGAATGTCGCGGCACCGGGCGAACAGGCTCCGTTCGGAGCGGCGGAAGCTCAAGCCCGCCTCGCGCAGCAGCTCGGCCGCCAGTTCAGACAATCGCCCCTTGCTGGGCACGCCGATACGGAAAGTGGACGTCATGGGAAATGCGGAATGCGGAATGCGAGATTTACAAGCCCTAACAACACCACACTAACCCGAAGCGCAAGCGAGGAAAATGCCGGTGATGCAGGCGACCGCCTCGATAGCGCTTCGGGTTGGTGTTAGGGCTGTTTAGGGAAAACGGAGGGATCAAGCCTGTGGGCGAGAGGCCTTTTCATCGAGGCCGCTGATGCCAAACCGCCGAGCAAGCTCGGCTTCGACTTCGGCCAATGGCACGTCGCGGTGGGCCAACATGACCAGCAGGTGATAAACCAGGTCGGCGGCTTCGCGCACCATGTGCTGGCGT
This sequence comes from Pirellulales bacterium, assembly GCA_036379195.1. GTDB lineage: Bacteria > Planctomycetota > Planctomycetia > Pirellulales > JAICIG01 > JAICLL01. The sequence goes on along the minus strand of DASVHB010000063.1, from coordinate 1,475 downwards.
CCCGCTTCGCCCGGCTCGGCGGCGGCCTCGACCACCTCGGCCGCCTCTTCGCTGATTTTTTCGCCGATTTTCGACACACCGCCCGAAAACAGCCGGTTGGTGTACGACTTTTCTGAAGGATGGGCTTTACGGTCCTCGACGACCGCCATCAGCCGGGCAAAAATAGTGGGATCGCCGGTCAAGATGTTGAACCTTTTTAGGATGACAATCAAAAACGGTAGTTCTCGCATTCCATTACTTCATCTACGCCGCCCAACGTCAAGTGAGAAATCGCTCATGTCAGGTTCGCCCACGCTGGCCGATTGCTGGTTCTTGACCGGCCCCACGGCAAGCGGCAAGACGGCTGTCGGCCTGGAACTGGCCGAAATGCAGGGGGCCGAGATTCTCTCGCTCGATTCGATGGCCCTTTACCGCCGGCTCGATATCGGCACCGCCAAGCCCACCGCCGCTGAGCGCCGCCGCGTGCCACACCACTTCATCGACGTGCTCGAAGCGAACGAAGAATTCAGCCTGGCCCAATATGTGGCGGCGGCTGAGCACATCGTGCAGGCGGTGCGAGCACGCCAGCGCGAACCGCTCTTTGTCGGCGGCACCCCACTCTATCTGAAATCGCTGCTGCGCGGCATTTTTCACGGGCCGCCGGCCGATTGGCATTTCCGCCAACACTGGCAACAGCAGGCCGCGCAGTATGGCGACCAGTGGCTGCATCAGCGCGTGGCCCAGGTCGATCCAGTCGCCGCGGGCCGGCTGCACGCTCGCGACACCCGACGGTTGATTCGAGCGTTGGAAGTATTCGAAAAAACCGGGCGGCCTATCAGCTACTGGCAGAGCCAGTTCGAGCACGCACGAGCCGCCGACCAATGCCGGGTGTTCGTGCTCGACTGGCCGCGCGAGCAACTCGCCGCCCGCATCGACCGCCGCGTTGAGGCCATGTTTGCCGCCGGACTGGTCGACGAAGTGCGAACGCTCGCCGCCGACGGCATCGAGCTCGGCCGCACCGCGCGGCAAGCGCTTGGATATCGCGAAGTGCTCGCGCATCTGCAAGGCGCGGCCAACCTGGCCGAGACCATCGAGCTGGTGAAGACGCGCACGCGGCAATTCGCCAAGCGCCAGCTCACCTGGTTTCGCAGTCTGAGCGAATGCCGCTGGGTGCCAATGACCGAAAACTTTGAGCCGCGCCGGGTTGCCGAGCAAATTGCCGGCGCCGCGGCGTAACTCGCCGGGCTTCAATCCAAAAAGCCCGCCAATTCCTGGCTGCGGCTGGGCTGCTGCAGCTTGCGGACGGCCTTGGCCTCGATCTGCCGGATGCGCTCGCGGGTCACCTTGAAGATGTGGCCCACCTCTTCCAGCGTGTAGCTATAGCCGTCGCCCAACCCGTACCGCAGCTTGATAATCTCGCGCTCGCGGTAACTGAGCGTCTTGAGCACCTTGTTGATCCGCCCGCGGAGCATCTCCTGGGCGGCGCCCACCGCGGG
>DASVHB010000062.1:0-4557 GCA_036379195.1 Pirellulales bacterium | reverse complement strand
TTGCGGTCGGTTCGGCCATGAGCGATTAAACCAGTTGGCTGATTCTCGGGTGCCTGCCTATCGGTGGAGGCAATCTGTGCAAGGCTAGGCCGCCGTTTTCCCCGTGGCAAATGGACGTCGCTGGCCGGCGCTGGTGGGGCTGGCGACGCTCGCGAGGCTTGGAGCATGAATGACGATTGTGCGGATGGAGCGACAACCTGGCAGCGGTTCTGACATCCGGCATCTGACTTACCGCCGGCACGGTTGACCGGCCCCGGCGCCGACCTACGGTTCGGTAGCCGGACCCTTTCTCACTGCGGAACTCATTCCGTGTCGCCCACACGCCCCTATTTCACGACGGCGCTGCCCTACGGGCTGCTGACGCAATTGTTCAGCAGTCCGATCAAGTCGGCCTTGCAAAGCGCCGCGCAGATCAGCTCGGTGTTGCAAGGGTTGTCGACCACCACGATCGACGGAATTCCGCTGGGCGGCACGCCCGATCAGTTCATCCCCGAACTGCAAACCATCGCGGCCAATCGCCCGGTTTTCACGATCTTTGAACTGACCGGTCGCGGCAGTGCTTCGGGTAGTTACCCGGTGCTGTCACTCACGGCGCCACTGTTTGACGTGGTGGCCTGAGGCGCGGGATCGAAAATCGCAACACCGAAATCCCCGTTCAGCCTTCTTCGCCCACCAATTCGGGCACGAGCAGATAACTGCTGCGATAGGCCGGCGGCGCCGTGGGGTCGAAGCTGCTGGGAGTCAGATGCTCGCTCAAGGCGGCCAGCGCGCCTCGCGTGACATAGCCCGTCGGGCGACCGGCATGAGTGATTTCGGCCCGGTCGGCGTCGGTGCGTTGAAAGAACTCATACAGGGTTTGCACGGTGGTTTCTTCATCGTAGGCGGTGAGGTGGGCGTCGACCGTTTCGGCCAGCGTGCGCGTCGAGGCGGCCAGCGACGACATGCGCGCCTCGATGGCCGCGGCACTGACGGTGCCCAGCAGCTTGCCGTCGGCATCGACCACCGAGAGCATCGGCAGCCGGCAATGGCTGAGCAACTCGGCCGCGGCGGCGAGGCTTTCGTCCTGCCCCAGCGCGATGACGCTCGAGGTCATCACGTCGCGGGCCACGGCGCTGCGCAGCGGATCGGAACCGACGCGGTCGGCCATGACGCCGGCCACGCCGCTGGTCGAGAGCACACGGTTGCGGCCCGATTCTTTGGCCACGTGCAACGCCTGCTCGGCCAGGCCGAGGGCGGCCTCGCCGCTGAGGCCGAACGTCAAGGGTGCGATGCCGGCACTGACCGTCAACGCGATGGCTTCGCCCGCCACCGAGAGCGGCTGCGTTTCGAGCATAGACCGGGTTTGCTCGGCCCACTGCAGCGTCTCGTCTTCCGGTTGCTCGACCAGCACGGCGAAGCGGTTGCCGCCCACGCGGTAGGGCTGGCGCGACGGTTGCTCACAAGCGAGGCGATCGGCCAGGGCTTGCAGCGCGGCGTCGCCCATCGGGCGGCCATACACATGGTTTACGCGGGTGAAAAAGTCGGCGTCGAAAACCACGCAGCAGGCGGGGCCGCGGCGACGTTCGGTCGAACGCCGTTCGATCCGCTCGCGAAACGCTTGCCGAGCGCCCAGCCCCGTCAGCGCGTCGTTACGCGCCAGCGAAGCCAGGCGGCGTTCGTATTCGATCATCCGCGCGCCGGCCCGCAAGCGAGACAACACCTCGCCGTGCACGAGCGGTTGAGCCAGAAAGTCGTCGGCGCCGGCTTGCAGCGCATCGATCACCTGATTCGAGTTGTTCGGAGCGCCGCGCAGCAGGATATAGACATAGCTGGTCAGCGCGCGGCCGCGAATCCGCCGGCACAATTCGACGCCCGACATCGGCGTCATCGACCAACCGGCGATCACAAAGTCGGGCGGCGCGAAATCGCAGACGGCCAGCGCCTGTTCGGCGGCGCCCACCGGCAGCACGTCGTAACCGGCCAGCTTGAGAAAATTCGACAACGACCAGAGCACGGTCGGATCGTCGTCGACCAGCAGCACTCGGAATTTTTCGTTTTGCATGGCGACTTCGCGCAGGGGCTTTGAGGGACCATAGAACTATATGTTGCGCCCTGTCGCGCAGGGGGAGCGGATTCCGCGTTTGGGGTAGAAGCAATGGTGACGGCTGTTTCGCGCATTCCAAATGCTCCGGTTCGTTGTCTCGTGATAGGGGGGCGAGTCGTCGTAGGGTGGGCCGAGCGCAGCGAGTCCCACCATCGCGACCGGTAATCGCGATGTTGCAGATGCACGGAACGCCACGGAGGGCGTTCCCTACAGACGTCAAACCTAAGAACATCCCTTTAACCCGGCGAACTCATAACACCCGCGCAGCCGGGCGTCTGAAAATCCGGCTGTTCGTTTGGTTTGCGGCCTAAAGTTGTATTGGCTCGACATTAGATTCTGAAGTTTCTCGCCTCTGCGCGGCGGTGCGAGCGCCGGCGCGTCAACGTAGATCGACTCGAAACATGAACGACATCGAACCGGGAACACCTTATCTGGAGCACCTTCCCAAGCACGGCGGCCCCGTGCGGCGGGCGCCGATCCAGCCGCTGCCGTTCACCTTGGGGCGGGCCGACTCGACGCATTTGCGCATCGACTCGACCCAAGTTTCGCGCGAGCACGCTACCATTGTGCGCGCCGAAGGCGAGCTGTGGATCAAGGATCTCGGCAGCACCAACGGCACCTTTGTCAATGGTCAGCGGATCAGCGAGTCGCGGCTGACGCACGGCGACATCCTGCACATTGCCACCACCGAGTTCACTTATTTTGACGGGCAGACGTCGAAGGCCCAGCCGGTGGCGACCCAAGTGGTCGATCCGCGCGATGCGCGGGCGGCGCAACTGGGCGCGCCCACCTCGGTGCTTCGCTCGGTGCGCCGGTTTCAAGAGATGCTTCTCAATCGCTGCTTGCGGACGGTGCTGGCGCCAATTGTCGAGATTGAAACCGACGACGTGCTGGGCTATGCGGCGGTCGGCGCCGAGCACGAGTTGGGACGCTCGCCGGCCGATCATTATCTGCTCGCCGGCGAAACCCGACTGACCGACCGCTTGAGCGAGATGGCGCGGCTGCTGGCGGTCGAGCAAGCGGCCAGCCTGGGCGAGACCCGTCTGTTTCTGCCGTTGCAAGCCGCCGAATTGGGGCACGCCGCGCTGGTCGATTCGCTCTGCGCCCTCGCCGGCGCCGTGCAGAACGGTCAGGCGCTGGTTTTAGAAATACCGGAACATGCCGTCACCGCCGCAGCCTTTGGACCGTCGGTCCGCGAGTGCCTGTCGGAATACGGCATCGCCTTGGCCTACGCCGACTTCCGCTCGGGCAAAGGCCGCCTGGCCGAGTTGGCCGACGTGCCGCCCGAGTTCGTCAAACTCGATCGTTCGTTGGTCGCCGGGCTGGCCGCCGCGCCGCCCCGGCAGAACCAGGTGCGCGAGATCGTGCAAGCCTGCCAAGAGCAAGGCGTGCGCGTGATCGCCGTGGGTGTCGATCACGAAGACGACGCCGAACAATGCCGTGAGCTGGGCTGCCACTTGGGACAAGGCAATTGGTTTGGTCCGCCGGCTTCGGTGGCGGCGCTGGCGGCGAAACAACGGCTGGCGTCGACGGGCGCCCTCTGCGGAGCGCATTGAGATGACCTTCCACCCCGCGGAAAACTCGGAGCCGATTCCCGGCTATCTGCTCAGCGAGCGGATTGGCATCGGCGGCTACGGCGAGGTGTGGAAGGTGCGCGCGCCGGGCGGTCTGACCAAGGCCATCAAGTTTGTCTATGGCCGGCTGGACGACGATCGCGGCGCCCGTGAACTCAAGGCGCTGGGACGCATCAAAGAAGTTCGCCATCCGTTTCTGCTTTCGCTCGAACGTTTCGACGTGGTCGACGGGCAGCTCTACATCGTGACCGAGCTGGCCGAGATGAGTTTGATGGACCGCTTTCGCCAATGCCGCGAAGCGGGGCAGCCGGGCATTCCTCGCGACGAGCTGCTGGCCTACTTGCGCGACGCCGCCGACGCGCTGGATTACATGAGCGAGAAGTACGGCTTGCAGCATCTGGACATCAAGCCCGAAAACCTGCTGCTCGTCGGCGGACGGGTGAAGGTGGCCGATTTTGGCTTGGTGAAAGACCTGCAAGACACCAACTGCACGACCATCGGCGGCGTGACGCCGCTCTACGCCACGCCCGAGGCGTTCGACGGCAAGGCCAGCCGCCAGAGCGATCAATACAGCCTGGCGATCGTATATCAAGAAATGCTGACCGGAGTGTTGCCGTTTCCGGGCGTGACCACGGCGCAGTTGGCAGCGCAACACTTGCACAGCCCGCCGCTGCTGGCGGCGCTGGGCGAGCAAGACCGCGAGATTGTTGCTCGTGCTTTGGCCAAACAGCCCGAAGCTCGTTTCGCCTCCTGCCGCGAGCTGGTCGATCGGCTGCTTGCCGGCCCCGCGGCGCATCGGCAACCCATCGCCGAGCCGGCGGACCTGCTCGACAACGAGCAACAGCGGGCCACGATTGCCCTGCGAGCGACGCCCTGCGCCCATCTCGACGAAACGATCGA
>DASVHB010000061.1:0-3640 GCA_036379195.1 Pirellulales bacterium | reverse complement strand
ATGCGGTCTTCAATGAAGAGCGTAACGACTTCGCATCGGTGACGAACTACGCGACGATCACCTGGGCCACGACGGCCGCCACCGGGGGCGGCGGCAGCGAATCGGCGACGGGCGGTTACCTGGGCACCGCGAATTCGGACTTCACCAGCCACAAAGAGACGGCGGCGGGGCCGAGCGATCCCGCGGGCAGCGAAGAGGGCACTTACACGGTCGCCGGCGACAAGCGGTGGCGTTCTTTGCGCGGTGGTTACTGCCGTGTACCGCGAATGCAATAAAGATAGCGGTCCGAACGCAACAACAGGCGACCGTCGGCCACGGCGGGGCTGGCGTTGAAATCGCTGGTGTCCGATTCAAGCCGGTTGTTGGCCAGTTTTTCGAACTTCGGCCCCGCCGCCAGCACCACCGTGCCGTTGCGGCGAGTCACCGCGTACAGCTTGCCGTCGGCGGCCACCAGCGACGCGTAGAGCCCGCCGCCACCCAGCCGCTCGCGAAACCGTTGCTCGCCCGAATCGGCGTCGAGGCAGTAAACGATTCCTTGATCGCTCACCCAAAACAACAGGCCATCGACCAGCACGGGCGAGGGAACATAGGAACCAACCGTCTTTTTCCACACCAGATGGCTCTCGGTAACGTCGCCGCTGCCGCCGGTGCGGATGGCGGTGACCATCGTGCCGCCCGGCCCGCCGCCGAGCGAATAGACGATGCCGTCTTTCGCCACCACGGTGGTCGACCCCGCCGTGCGCTGCGCCGTCGAGAACCAATACAAGCCGCCGTCGTCGGGATCGAGGCCCCACACCTCGCCGGGCATGTTCACCACGAGCTCGGGCTTGCCCGACGAAGTGGGCACGATAACTGGCGTGCTCCACGAGCCGCGGTAGCCTTTGGCTTCGGTCTTCCACACTTGCCGGCCCGATTGCTTATCGAGCGCGATGAGCGATTCGCTCTCGGCGTTGGCATTGACGATCACCAGATCCCGGTACAGCGCCAGGCTGGCTCCGGAGCCAAATCCCAGGATGGCCGAACCCGTGCCGACCGAAGTATGCCAAAGCTCGTTGCCGGCCAGGTCGAAGGCATAGACGCCCGACTTGCCAAAGAAGCAATACACGCGCTCGCCATCGGTGGCCGGCGTGTGCGAGGCGTAGCCGTGCTCGGCCATCATTCCTTGATAGGCGTCTTCGGGTTGGACGGCGGCCACCGGCTGGTCCCACTGCACGGCGCCGTCGCGCAGGCCGATGCACACCAGCCGCCGCACCAAGTCCGCCGGCTTGCCCGGCTGCTCGCGGTTCACGCCATAGCCGCTATAGCAGGTGACAAACACTCGGTCGCCGCTGACGATGGGGCTGGAGGAGCCCGCCCCGGGCAATTCGGTCTTCCAGGCCAGGTTTTGGTCGTCGTTCCAAGTGACGGGCAAGTGCGTGTCGGTGCTGAGGGCCGCTTGGGCCGGTCCACGAAAGTTCGGCCAGTCGGCGGCAAATGCCGTGGACCAGCACAGCGTCAGCGCCGCAGCCAGGCAAGAAGTGCGCATCGAAAAGTTCCTACGGTTGGCGTTGCTTGATGGGTGGGCGTTGACGTTCGGCCGCGCCGCCGCCCGGCCCAAACCGGCCTCCGCCCGCGGCAAAGCCGCCGCCAAAGCCGCTGGGCGGCGGGGGAAAGGTGAATGCTTCGCCCTTCATCTCGTCGATCGTTTGCCGCTGCTCGGCGGTGAGCACCGCCAGCATCTGTTTGTCGGCGGCTTCGCGACGCTGTTGCATTTGAGCGAAAAACTCGCGCCGTTCATCTTCCGACATTTGCTGAAAGTTTGCTCCGCCGGCGCCTGCGCCCCGCGCTTTCGCCTGAAGGTCGCCAAGCTGCCGGCGCTGCTCGTCCGACAGGCCGAGTTTGTTGGCCACCTCCGGGCGAAGCAACGCCGCGGAGCCTTCGCGCTGCAGCCGCAATTCTTCGAGCCGGGCAAGCTGCTCGGCGTTCAAAATTCCGGCCAGCTTTTCGTCGGCCTTTTTCTGCGCCGCTTCCGACGCTTCGCGGGCGGCAGTCAAACGTTTGGCGCGCTCGTCTTCATCCAGCCCTTGCAGCTCTTGGAAGTTGCCAAACGACGCTCGCAGTTGTTCGTTCAGCGCGGCCAGCGCCTCGTCAACCTGCGAGTTCTGCTCGTCGCTGACGCCTAGTTCCCTGCGCACTTCGGGCATGCGCAGCAGGGCGGCGGCAGACGCCTGATTTTCGTCGCCCCCAAAGCCGCGGCGGCCAAATCCCCCGCCGCGCCGGCCAGGGGGCTGGGCCAAGACCGCCGAAGCGGCCATCAACAGCAGCAGAGTTGCCGCCGAAGCGGTTCGGGTAAGCATGATAAAGCCTTTTTTACTGAAAAGATGCGGCACTGGACGGCATAGTGGATGTTAGCGGCGAAAAGTTACCCGGGCGAGAGTTCGTTCGCCTCAGGCCGGCACGGGCAAATCGTCGACCAACCGCTGGATGAGCGCCTCGACCGCACCGCGTTGACTGCCGTGCAGATAGCCCTTGGTGATCACGCGATGCGCCAGCACCGGCACCGCCAGCCGCTTGACGTCGTCGGGCACTACATAATCGCGGCCCTCGATCAGCGCCAGCGATTGGCACGCCCGATACAGACACAGCGCCCCCCGCGTGCTGGCCCCCACGTGCAGTTCGTCGCTGTTGCGCGTGGCTTCGACAATGTCGAGCAAATAGTCGTGAAGCGATTCATCGACGCCGATCTGCCGCACCGCCTGCTGCAGGCTGGCCACCTGCGTGCAATCGAGCACCGGCGTCAGTTCGTCGACCGGTTCGCCTTGTCGGTGAATGGTGAGCACTTGCAATTCGTCTTCACGCTCGGGATAGCCCACGCTGATCCGCAGCAAGAACCGATCGAGCTGACTCTCGGGCAAGGGATAGGTGCCTTCGAATTCAAAAGGATTTTGCGTGGCGATTACCAGAAACGGGCGAGGCAGCGGGTGCGTGACGCCGTCGATCGACACCTGGCTGTCGCTCATGGCTTCCAGCAGGGCGCTTTGCGTGCGGGGAGTGGTGCGGTTGATTTCGTCGGCCAATACAATGTTGGCGAACACCGGCCCGGGGCTGAAATAAAACTCAGCCGTCTTGGCGTTGAACACGCTGCTGCCCACGATGTCGCTGGGCAGCAGGTCGGGCGTGAATTGGATGCGGCAAAACTTGGCCGCGATGCTCTTGGCCAGGGCCTTGCCAATGAGTGTTTTGCCGACTCCTGGCACGTCTTCCAGCAAAATGTGCTCGCCGGCCAACAGCGCCACCATGCACAGCCGCACCACGCCGGGCTTGCCAAGCACCACTTTGGCCATGTTGGCCTCCAGTTCGCCCACGAGGCTCTGGAGTTGCGTCGCCATCAATTGCTCCGTATGAGGTTCGCGGCCATTGCCGGCTCGTTTAGTGAGTAACCGTCGTAAGCATCGTAGGGGCGGCCGCCAATTTTCCGCTGATCGGTTTTGACAAGCAAAACCGGTAAGTAATATGTGACGCCACCGTCCGGGCTTGCCCCAATGGCACTAAGCTTGATCTTGATTTAAAAGGGCCCTCTCTGGCCTAATTTGTTTTTGCACAACAACTTAGCCAGGAGGGCCCCAAACGTGTTCAAGGACGAACTCAGGGATAAGGTATG
>DASVHB010000060.1:0-6627 GCA_036379195.1 Pirellulales bacterium | reverse complement strand
TCTCGACGAACCCTCGATCGGCCTACACCCAAGCGACAATCAGCGGCTGATCGAAGCCTTGCGGCGATTGCAACAGCAGGGCAACAGCGTGTTGGTGGTCGAGCACGATGAAGCGATCATGCGCGAGGCCGACCAGCTCATCGACATCGGCCCGGGAGCAGGCAGAAACGGCGGCCGGATTGTCGCCCAAGGCACGCCCGCCGAGGTTTGCCGCCGCCCTGAGTCGATCACCGGCAAGTATCTCTCTGGCGCAATGTCAATTCCGCTGCCGCGCGCGCGGAGGAAGATCGATCTGCGAAAGGCGATCGTCGTCGAGGGAGCGAGTGGGCATAACCTGAAGAACCTCAGCGTATCGTTTCCCTTGTCGGCGCTGGTGTGCGTGACCGGCGTGAGCGGCTCGGGCAAAAGCTCGCTGGTGCAAGAGACCCTGGCCAGGTCGGTGGCGCGGCGGTTAGGCGGCGGCGGTCCGAAGCCAGCGGTCCACACCAGCCTGCGCGGCGTCAACCAGATCGATAAGCTGATCGAGATCGACCAATCGCCCATCGGCCGCACGGGGCGCAGCAACCCGGCCACGTACACGGGCGTGTTCGACGAAGTCCGCCGCGTGTTCGCCACCACCCGCGAGGCCCGGCTGCGTGGCTACCGCTCGGGCCGGTTCAGTTTCAATATCAAGGGAGGCCGGTGCGAAACCTGCCAGGGCCACGGCGTGCAACGAATTGAAATGAATTTTTTGCCCGACTTGGAGGTGACCTGCCCTGAATGCCGCGGGGCGCGGTTCAATCGCGCCACCCTCGAAGTGCATTATCGCGGACTGTCGATCGCCGACGTGCTCGACTTGCGCGTGGACGAGGCCGTCACCTTTTTTGAAAACTTTCCGAGCATTCGCCGGCTGCTGGCTCGGCTGCAAGACGTGGGCCTGGGGTATTTGGCGCTGGGGCAAGCGTCGACCACGCTCTCGGGCGGCGAAGCCCAACGCATCAAACTGGCCACCGAACTAGCTCGGGTGGATACTGGCAAAACGCTCTATATTCTGGACGAGCCGACCACCGGGCTGCACTTTGACGACGTGTGCAAGCTGCTCGACGTATTGGGCCGCCTGGTCGATCTGGGCAATACGGTAATCGTGATCGAGCACCATCTCGACGTCATCAAATCAGCCGACTGGATCATCGATCTCGGCCCCGAGGGCGGCCAGGCCGGAGGGCATCTGGTGGCCTGCGGCACGCCGGAAGAGGTGGCCGGGCTGGAGAAGAACGCCACCGGCAGGTATCTTCGGCCCGTATTGGCGCGGCAGAGCTGAGACGAAGATGAAGTTGGCCGACGCCGACAACACAAGAACCCGTGCGCTTTCGCATTCTGCTTCCTTTGTCACAGGGGGTAGAAAGTGTGAGGTTCGGACGCTCCTAATCACTCGCGGCCAGCCAGCCGCCTGAGCCGCAGCAGATTCTCATCGAGCCGCTGGCAAACGGCGGCGCGGTCGTCGAACACGCGGCCCTCGAGATAGATCCAGTCGAGCCAGTTCATGCCGCTCAAGAGCACATTGGCCCGATCGTAGGCGGTGACTAACAGCGCTTCTTCGTCGGAAAGCCGGCGCATCTCTTCATAGGATTGCAATGCGGTAAGCCAAGCCTGACCATCGTCGCCGCACAGGCTGCCAGCCAGCCGGGCCACGTCGGCAGCCACCGACTCGATGCGCAGGGCGCCGAAATCGATCAGCCCGCTCACCCGCTGGCCGACGTACAATACGTGGTCATGCCAGATGTCGCGGATGCACGGCTGCAACGGCGCGGCGAGTGTGATCGCCGAGGCCAGTGTCTTCTCCACTGGTTCGGCGGCGCGGTCGAACAACGGCAGCACGCGCACCGCCCGGTCGGCCACTTCGGGCCAGTCGCCGCGCGAGATCACCGCCAATAAGCGCGCTCGTTTTTCCGCCGACCAGGCCCGTAGTCGCGCTAGCCGTTGAGTGATGCCTGGCGGCGGCGCCGGAGAATGCTCGGCGTGCGGAAAACTGGCGGCGGCCAGGTGAAACCCGGCCAGGGCGTGCATGGCCGCCCGCAGCCTGGCGGGCGAGGGGGCCACGCGGTAACTGGCTTCGCCCGGCATCCACGGTGTAACCTCCCAGAGATGCCCGGCCTCTTCGACGTAGCCGGCATGACGGCGAGTTTCCAGCGGCAGCGGCGCGAGCGAGAATCCTTCTTGCACGACGTGCCACAGCACGGCCTGAATGAATTCGAGCTGAGAGCGCGACTGTCCCGCAGGCCAGCGGCGCAGGCACAGGCTGCCGCGCGGCGTGTGCAATCGCCACAGCCGCGCGCCACTGAAGCCTCCCGACCAGGCCTGGGCCTCAGATGGGCGGGGCTGGCAATCGGGCGGGTAGGCCGCCAACACCCGTTGCAAGGCATGTTCGATCATCATGGCAGAAATCGCCCGAACCGCCGGAAAAACCCGCCCTTATGATATCGTCGGCACACGATGCCGCGAGAGGCGGGGAGCACCACCTCGATTTCCGGTTCGCAAAGCTGGTAAGATGGGATATATTTAATGGAGCGCTTTTGCCGGCGATGCCAATTCGGCGGTGAGCGTTTACCAACGGCTCGTTCTCTACTCTCGACTTCTCGGGATCAACCTCCTATGACCATTTCGATCTGCCGTCTGTGGCGCCGCGCCGATGTGTGGGCGGGCGTGCTTGCTTTGGTATCGCTTTCGTTCTCCGCTCCACTGGTGCGGGGCGACGACACGCCCGCCGACGCCAAGAAAGACGCTTCCGCCGACAAGAAACCAGATCCGGCCGCGAAGGCGGAAGGCGCCACCCCCATGCCGCAAGCGACGTCGTCCGCGTCGTCGCCGGCGCCGCGGCCCAAGCACCCGCCTTACGCCGACGTGCTGCGCGACTTCAAACCGATCGACGGCCTGATCAAGCTGCACCGCAAAGACAATCAGCTTTATGCCGAAATCGGCCCGCACCAGTTGAACCGCGATTTCATTGTGCTGATCTCAATTTCGCGCGGCATCGGCGAGGGCATGGTGCTGGCGGGCATGAGCTGGGGCTTTGGCGATGACTGGCTCTGGCAATTCCGCAAAGTCGACGAAAGCATCCAGATTGTCCGCCGCAACGTGCGCTTCCGCGCGGCCCAAGGCAGCCCGGAAGAGAAAGCCGTCCGGCTCGCCTACACCGACAGCGTGCTGTTCAGTCTGCCGATTTTGACCACCAGCCCCTCGGGGGCCGCGGTGGTCGATCTGAATCAGGTGTTCATGAGCGACCTGCCGCAGATTGCGCGGATGCTGCCGGGCTTTTTCTTTGCCAGCAACAAGTCGTCGTGGGACTCGGCCAAGGGGTTCGACGAAAACGTCGAGTTGGAAGTCGCCGCCACCTACGCGTCAAGCGGGACGATGGAGCTGGACACCGTGCCCGACAGCCGCGGCGCCACCATCAACGTTCATTATTCGATCAGCGCCTTGCCGCAGACGGGCTATCAACCGCGCTTGGCCGACGACCGCGTGGGCTACTTTCTGACGGCCATCAAAGACTACTCGAAGAAGAGCGACGAAGATCGTTTCGTACGCTACATCACTCGCTGGGACTTGCAAAAAGACGATCCCACCGCCGAGATTTCGACGCCCAAGAAGCCAATCACGTTCTATTTGGAAAAAACCATTCCGTATAAATACCGCAAGCCAATCAGCGACGGCATTCTGGAATGGAACAAGGCCTTTGAGAAGGCGGGCTTCTACAACGCCATTCAAGTCATCCAGCAACAGGAAAAAGACAACTGGGACCCCGAAGACGTCCGCTACAACACGTTCCGCTGGATCACGTCGGGCCGAGGCTTTGCCATGGGCCCCAGCCGTGTGAACCCGCTGACCGGCCAGATTCTCGACGCCGACATCATCTTCGACGCCGACTTCATTCAGTTCTGGCGGCGCGAATATGAGACGTTCACACCGGCGGGCATCGCGGCCATCACCGGCGGACCGCTCGACCTGGCGAGCTACCATGCCGAGCTGGAGCGGATGCCGTTTGCACAGCGGCACCATTATCTCTGCCGCTGCGATCTGCACCATGGCATGGGCAGCCAATTGGCGCTGGGCGCGACGGCGATGTTGGCCAATGCGGCCCCGGGACTTTCGGCCCAGCAGCAAGACAAAATGGTCATGCAGGGTTTGAAAGAGGTCGTGATGCACGAGGTCGGCCACACGCTGGGCCTGCGGCACAATTTCAAAGCCAGCTCGGTGCTCACGCTGGCCGACATGAACGAAACCGAGAAGACCAAAGAAACCGGTCTGACCGGTTCGGTGATGGATTACGCACCGGTGAATATTGTGCCCAAGGGCGCGAAGCAGGGCGATTATTTCTCGACCACCATCGGCCCCTATGACCTGTGGGCCATCGAGTACGGCTACAAGCCGCTGCCCGGCGGCACCGAGGGATCGGCGAATGAGTTGCGCAAGCTGGCGTCGCGGGCCGCCGAACCACAGTTGGCCTTCGCCACCGACGAAGACACCCGCGGCATCGACCCCGATCCGTTGAGCAACCGCTACGACATGGGCAGCGACACGGTCGAATACGCCAGGCAGCGGGCCAAGCTGATTGGCGACTTGTGGCCGACCGTGGTCGATCGTGCGACGCCCGAGGGCGACGGTTACCAGCGAGCGCGGCAAGCGTTCGGCGTGCTGCTGCGCAACTACGGCCAGGCGATGTTTCATGCTTCGCGGCAGGTGGGTGGCATCCTGGTCAATCGCGACCACAAGTCCGACCCGAACGGGCGGCCGCCCTTTGTCATTGTGCCGGCGGCCAAGCAGCGCGAGGCGCTGGCCTTAATCGAGGAAGACGTGCTTTCCGACAAGCCGTTCAACTTTCCGCCCGACTTGTACAACCGGCTGGCGGCGACCCGTTGGTATCATTGGGGCAGCGAAATGCCCGACCGTGTCGACTACGCCGTACACGAGGTGATCGGCATGTGGCAAGACCGCATTTTGTCGCAGCTTATGTCGCCGCTGACGTTGGACCGGATGCACGATTCGGAGCTGAAAGTGCCCGCCGACCAAGACACCGTGACCACGGCCGAATTGCTGTCGCGTTTGACGGCGGCGGTGTTCGCTGAGGCGGGGCAGCTTAAGCCGGGGGAGTACACCAACCGCAAGCCGGCGGTGAGCAGCCTGCGGCGCGACTTGCAGCGGCGGTATTTGAAGCGGTTGAGCCACGTGGCCCTGGGCCAAAGCGGCGCGCCGGAAGACTGCCGCACCGTGGCCGCGGCCGAGCTGGCCGGCTTGGAGGGCAAGCTCAAGCAGGTGCTGGGCAACGCCGAGCTGAAGCTCGACGCCTACACGCGGGCGCATTTCGAGGAAACCGCGGCGCTGGCCCGCAAGGTGCTCGACGCCCGGCTCAACCTCGCGCACCCGTAGCCCAACGAGCCGTCGATCGCTTGTCGGAGAAAGCGACAACGGTTGGAGGCACGTAGGGATGGCTTTCAGCTTCTAAGTCGATTTCATAGCGGTCGAGCAGTTCGTGCACCACCTGCCCGATTTGCCAAAGATCATCGCCGGGCCGCTCGGCCATGCCGCGGAATTGCGCGTCGATCGTCATTGCAAGAGACATGGATTGGCTCCCTTCTCAAAACTAACATATATGTACGCATATATACTGCACCTATTACTGTACGCATGTCACTAGTTCTAGGCAAGGGACGCAGCGGAGCAAAATTCGCAAAAAGCGCCATTCACTTGCGGGCACTCCAACGCCTAGAATGCTTGGTCACCTTGTCGCCGACGCACGTCGTCACGCCCCCAGACAAGGTGCCAGCCGCTTCGAATCCTTCCCAGGGTAGAAGGGGCTGGAACCGGAACACCCGCGTCGGAGATTGCCCAAGATTTGCGTGCTTGCATGCTCGGCGGTCGTACCCGGATCTCGTGTCGGGCGCCGCGGGCCGGGGGGTGTTTTGCCCTTAGGTAAGCCGCCGCGACAGCGTGGCGGCCAAGATAGAAGAGCTTTTTAGGGTTCGGTATCCAAAAATTGAGCATGTCACCAACAGTTTGCGTACAGCGTCGGACGGATCTGCGGAATATCGCCATCATTGCCTACGTCGATCATGGCAAGACGACGCTGGTCGACTGCCTGCTGCGCCAAAGCGGCGAATTCCGCGCCAGCCAACTCGTGGGCGAGCAGATTCTCGATTCGAACGATCTGGAACGCGAACGCGGCATCACCATTTTGGCCAAGAACATCGCCATTCCCTACCGTGGCGTAAAGATCAACCTGATCGACACGCCGGGCCACGCCGATTTTGGCGGCGAGGTCGAGCGCGTGTTGCGGATGGCCGACGGCGCGCTGGTGCTGGTCGATGCCGCTGAAGGACCGATGCCGCAGACCCGCTTCGTGCTCAGCAAGGCGCTGGAGTTCGGGCTGAAGCCGGTGGTGGTGATCAACAAGATCGACCGTTCCGACGCCCGAGCGAACGAAGTGCTCGACGAGACGTTTGAATTGTTTGTGGAACTGGGAGCCGGCGACGCGCTGGCCGATTTTCCGTACATCTTTTCCAGCTCGCGTCAGGGTTTCGCCACGCACGACCTCGATCAACCGACCGACTCGATGCGCCCGCTGCTTGACATGGTGCTCGAGGCGGTGCCCGG
>DASVHB010000059.1:0-2334 GCA_036379195.1 Pirellulales bacterium | reverse complement strand
GCAAACGAGCCTTAAGCGGATGATTCACGGTTCCACAGATCCGGGCAGCCTGCGCGAACACTAACCCGAAGCGCAAGCGAGGCCGTGGGCTGATTCTGCCTCGCTTGCGCTTCGGGTTAGTGTTTGGCGGTGAGTAAAACGACGCAAACATCTTAATGACAGTGATTTGTGTCGATAAACGGGGTACAAGGTGAAGAATCGTCGGTAGCCCGGTCGATAAAGACGGCATATAGTTGACTTTGATAAGCAACATTAGTACCATTCTTTTGCCTGCCCAAAAACAGCCGTGTTCGCCAACGCCATGCCCGCCAGTATCGAGTCGGTGCCCAAGCTGACCCTTTATACCGGTCCGAAAGACCCGCCCGACGCCCGGAGTGCGGAGCAGGTTGCGCGGCTTGCGACGCCAGATCTGGCATGGCTGTCCGAAGAGAGCCAGCGGCTGGAGGCAGCCTCGCCGCCAGAAATCATTGCCTGGGCGGTCGAGCATTACTTTCCCAAACTGACCATGGCCACGGCTTTTGGTCCCGAGGGATGCTTGATTTTGCATTGGCTGGCCGAGATCGAGCCGCGCACGCCCGTGTTTAATCTCGACACGGGCTACCAGTTCAAAGAAACCCTCGAATTGCGCGATCGGATCGCCGAGCGTTACGGCATCGAAGTCGAGCTGAAGCAGCCCGAACTTTCGGTCGAGCAATACGAGGCGTTGCACGGCGGGCCGCTCTACAAAACCAACCCCGACCGTTGCTGCTTTGACCGCAAAATCACCGTACTGAAGCAAGCGGCGGTGGGCATGGACGCTTGGATGAGCGGCATCCGCCGCGACCAAAGCCCCGACCGGGCCAAAGCGCCCATCATCGGCTGGGACAAAAAGTTCGGCCTCGTGAAGATCAGCCCTTTGGCCAACTGGACCAAGCAGCAAGTGTGGAAGATGATCGTCGACCACGACATTCCCTATAACCCGCTGCACGACCAAGGCTACACCAGCATCGGCTGCTGGCCTTGCACGCGCTCGGTCATGTTTGGCGAGGACGAGCGAGCTGGGCGTTGGAGCGGCACGGCCAAAACCGAATGCGGGTTGCATACTAGCGCGTGAAGATATCCGCCAAGACCGAATATGCCTGCATCGCCATGCTCGAACTGGCCCGGCATCACGGGTCGGGCGAGCCGGTGCGCATTCGCTCGATCGCCGATGAGCACGGTGTGCCGTCGCGGTTTCTGGTACAGATTCTGTTGCAACTCAAAGGCGCCGGACTGGTGACGAGCACGCGAGGGGCGGCCGGCGGCTACCAGTTGGTCAAACCGCCCGACGAGATCTCGTTGGCCGAAGTAATGAACGTCATCGAAGGTCCCGACGAGCCGATCGGCACCAGTGCGTCGCCCGATTCGCTGGCGGTGAAAGTGTTGCAATCGGCCTGGCAGGAAGTGGCCGGTATCGAGCGCGAGATGTTGCACCGCATTAGCTTTGCCGACCTCGTCGAACGAGCCCATCGGCAGACGGAAAACATGTATTATATCTGACCGCACCGTGTCTGCGCGCCGATGATGCAACTCGCCGATCGCATGGCCGATTTCGACAGCTCGGGCATCCGCAAGGTGTTCGACCTGGCGAGCCAGATGGTCAACCCCATCAACCTGTCGATCGGCCAGCCCGACTTCGAAGTGCCGGCGGAAATCAAGCGCGCCGCCATCGAGGCCATTGAATCGAACAAGAATGGCTATGCCGTATCGCAAGGTATGCCGGTGCTGCGCGACAAGCTGCAGGCCCGGATTGACACCGAATATGGCCACGGCGAGCGCGGCGTGATTGTCACTAGCGGCACCAGCGGCGGGTTGGTGCTGGCGATTCTGGCGCTGGTCAATCCGGGCGACGAGGTCATCGTTTTCGATCCGTGTTTTGTCATGTATCCGTCGCTGGTGAAGCTGGCCGGCGGCCGCTGTGTGTTTGTCGATACCTATCCCGATTTTCGCATTGACCCCGAGCGGGTGCGGGCAGCGCTGACGCCGCGTACCCGGCTGATTTTGTTCAACAGCCCCGCCAATCCGACCGGCGTGGTCGCCTCGGAAACCGAGATCGCCGCGCTGGCCCAGTTGGCCGCCGAGCGAGATATCGCGCTGATTAGCGACGAGATTTACCGCGAGTTCTGTTACGACGAACCGTTTGTATCGCCCGCCCAATTCAACCCGCGGACGCTCGTCATCGACGGCTTCAGCAAGACGTATGGAATTACGGGCTGGCGGCTAGGTTTCGCACACGGGCCGCGGCCCGTGATCGAAGCGATGATCAAGCTGCAGCAATATACGTTTGTCTGCGCCCCGCAGCCGGCGCAGTGGGCC
>DASVHB010000058.1:0-5226 GCA_036379195.1 Pirellulales bacterium | reverse complement strand
TCGTATGGATTGCGTTGGTTTATATCGTGGTGGCGTTTACCGACATTACGGCCACGGCGTTCGCGCCCGAGCCGCCGCAGCCGCTTTCGGCCAATGCGACCGCCGCCGAGGTGGATGCCTTCAACGCCAAAACCGCCGCCGTCGAGCGCGGCGCCGCAGTGGCCAGCTCGTCGATGGCCTACCTGGCGCTGGCGGTGGTGATGGGCCTGGTGCTGCGCTACACGCGGCTGCCGTTAAGCTGGGCCACCGCCATCTTCATGCCGCTGGTGCTGATTTCGATTTGGGCGGGACCGTATTTCCCACTTTCCATTCCCGAATGGCTCTGGTTCGGCCGCGGCGGCGGCAGCCCCGGCAGCGCCGCCAAAACCTGGGACATTCTGCTCTTGATCTATTGCGGCGTCGCGGCGGTGGTGCCGGTGTGGGCGCTGTTGCAGCCGCGGGGCTTTTTGGGCGGATATTTCCTGTCGATCACCGTGCTGTTGGCCTTTCTGGGCATTCTGGCGGCGGCGCTGATGGGCCAGGCCATCGACATCAACTACCCGGCGTTCACCGGCTTCAGCGTGGTTCAGGACGGCAAGACCATGTTGCTCTTTCCCGTGCTGTTTGTCACCGTGGCCTGTGGAGCGTGCAGCGGGTTTCACTCGATGATCAGCTCAGGCACGTCGTCGAAGCAACTGCGGGTGGAGACCGACGCGCGGCCGATTGGCTACGGGTGCATGCTGCTCGAAGCCTTCGTGGCCATGATCGCCCTGGCATGCGTGATGATTCTCGATCGCGACCATCTCGGCTCGAAGAACCCTGACGACGTATTTGCCCGCGGCATGTCGCGGTTTATCGGCATGTTGGCCACCGGCTTGCACATCGACTATGAAACGGCTTACGAATACCTGCTGAATTTCTGTCTGCTGGCGTTCGCCACGTTTATTTACGACACGCTCGATGTCTGCACGCGGCTGGGCCGATACGTGCTGCAAGAATTCACCGGCTGGCAGGGCCGGGCGGGGCGACTCACCTGCACGGTGCTCACGCTTTTGCCGCCGTTGTACCTGGTGCTGCAAACGATGACGCACCCGGTCACCGGCAAGCCCGTGCCCGCCTGGCTGGTGTTCTGGACGCTGTTTGGCACGGCCAATCAACTGCTGGCCGCCCTGACGCTGATTGGCGTGACCGTGTGGCTGTTGCGATCGGGCAAACGCTGGCTCTACACGGCGCTGCCCGCCGTCTTTATGGTGACCATCACCTTCACCATGCTCAGCCTGATTCTCTGGGACTGGTGCGGCAGGTTTCAAGAAGCGTGGGCCGACCACCGCTTCGACATCAACGGCCCGATCACCACGGTGTTATTCGGGCTGGGCATTTGGCTGCTGGTCGAGGCCGTGCTGGTCATCGGCCGCACCCTTCGCCAGCGCGCGGCTGAGGCAGTCGCCGCCTGAGCGATGCGTCCCCGCGCTCCTGGCGGTCCGACGCTGGTGATTCATCCGGTGGCTGGGGCAGGTAGTTCAACGTGTAATAGGCTTGCGAATGCAACAAGGGCAGTCCGGCGGCGGAGCGCACGCCCTCGGCGTGCAACTCGTGAACGTGCCCCTCTTGCAGGCCGTCGATCACTAGCCGCACGCTGCACGCGTCGGGAGAAACGTCGATCGTGGTGATTTGCGGCTGCGTGTGATCGACCTCGGGACTGCCGTAGCTGGCCTGATAGATGTAGGTATACGTCTCCAATTTGTACGACTCGCGGGAGGCGGCGGTTTGCCGATCGACCGGCTCGGTGAACGTCAATTCAAAACCGTCGTGCCTGGCGCGCATCTGGTGGATTTCAAACGGCGTGCGGCCGCTGAAGTCGATCCGCTCAACACTGAAAGGCAACGGCCCGCGCGAGCCCCAGCCGCGGTTGGTGCCGCCGACAAACAGCGAGCCGTCGGGCGTCAGCTCCAAGGCCAGCGTGCCCGAACCGATGCCCTCGCGCCACGGAAAACATGCACCCTGGTAATGCCCGCGCACTTTTTCCAAATAGCAGCGCATGATGGTGCTGGCCGATTGATCGCCCACGAACAACTGCTGGTCAAACGGGCCGAATCGCCCGCCTGTGGTGTCGCAGGCGATGCCGCTGGCCGACTTGCCCATTTTGTCGTAAGGAAAGAGCACCGCGGGGGGCTCATACTGCGGAATCTTGCGGGCCTCGGTCATGAAGCGGCTGCCGCTGGCGGGGTCGGGCGGGCGCGGACCCATCGAGGCCTCGGCCACGTCGTACCAGCGGTTGCCCGCCGGGTGTCCCACAAACTTGCCGGGAATCAGGTGCTTGAGCGAACAGGTGCCGTTCCACGGGCCTTGGTTGTCGGTGTAGAACACGTCGCCGGCGGCGTTCATGCCGATTCCGCCGGGCGAGCGGATGCCGCTGCACGTGGGAATCAGCTTGCCCTCGGGCGTGATCCGCACGCACCAGCCGCGATATTTGGCGTGGCTGTCGAACGAGCCGGTCAGGCAGAGCACCACCCACAGATTGCCCTGGGCGTCGAACTTCGAGCCAAAGGCGTATTCGTGATAATCGCCGCTGATCTCCCACTCGTCGTTGACCAGCTCGAACTGGTCGGCCACATCGTCGCCGTCGGTGTCGCGCAGCCGCGAGACGTCGGACCGCTGCACCACATACAACCAGCCGTCGCGGTAAGCCAGGCCGAGCACCTCGTGCAGCCCGTGCGCGAAGCGTTGGTATTGCGCCGGCTTGATCTCTTTCGCCCGAGGCTTTTCGATCAGCCAGATTTCGCCGCGCCGAGTGGCCAGGGCCATCCGCCCGTCGGGCAGCAGTTGAAACGCCCCCACTTCGAGCACCGCGCCCTCGGGCACGGCGAACCGCGTGAGCGGATAAAAGTCGTCCTCCGTGGGACGCGGCTCGTCGGCGCGCAGCGAGGGCGAAAACAGAAGGACGATAGCGGCGAAGAAACAACGTCGGTTCATACACCGATCGTAACCGCCGCGTTGGCGGCAAGCAACTTCCTTGCGCTCGCTGTGGTACAATGAGCAGCTCGCCATTAAAAAAAGGAAGTTCTCATGCGGGCCATTCTTAGCGGGCTGTTGTTAATACTGCTTCTCCTAACCGGCGGGGCGCGGGCCGGCGACCCGGTCGTGGTGGATGTCTTCGTGCCCAAGTCGGACGGCTTCAAATCCATCCGCATTCCCGCGGTCGTGGTCACCAACAGCGGGACCGCGCTGGCGCTGGCCGAGGGCCGCGCCGCCGACGCCGACCAGGCGGAGAACAAGCTCCTGCTGAAACGCAGCACCGACCACGGCAAGACCTGGAGTAAAGCCGCGATCATCGCCCAGGACGGCGCCAAGTCGCTCAACAACCCGTGCGCCGTCGTCGAGCGCGAAAGCGGGCGCGTATTGCTCGTCTACCAGGCGTATCCGGCAGGCATCGGCGAGCGGAGCGACAAAATCCAGCCGGGATACGAAGGCGGAACGGTGGTCCGCAACTGGCTCATTTGCAGCGACGACGACGGAATCACCTGGTCGGAGCCGCGCGACATCACGCGGCAAACGAAACGAGAAAAAGTCGTGACGACGATGGCCAGCGGGCCGGGCATCGGCATCCAACTTCGCCACGGCGAGCACGCCGGCCGAATCATCATCCCCTTCAACGAGGGACCGTTCGGCCTCTGGAACATCTACGCCGTCTACAGCGACGACCGGGGAAAAACGTGGGCCATGGGCGACATCGCCCCCGGCGGGCTGACCGACACGGGCGGCGGCAAGCGAACCAGCACCGTGAACGAGGCGCAGCTTGTGGAGTTGCAAGACGGCTCGATTCGGTTCAACGTGCGGCGGTGGGCCGGCATGCCCGTGCGGAAAACATGCGTCAGCGCCGACGGCGGCGTCACCTGGTCGAATGTGGAAGACGCGCCGGAGCTTGCCGATCCGGGCTGCATGGCGTCGATCTTTCGCTACACCGATGCGGCCGATGGCGGCCGCAGCCGCCTTTTGTTCTCCGGGCCGCAAAGCACCCGCCGGCAGAACGGAACGGTTTTTCTCAGTTATGACGAGGGCCAAACATGGCCGGTGAAACGAGTACTTTGCCAAGGGGCTTTTGCTTACTCGTGTCTGACGGCGCTACCGGACGGCGCCATCGGTTGTCTGTACGAGGCCGAGGGGACGAACAAGATTGTGTTCGCCCGATTCACCCTGGAGTGGCTCACCGACGGCGCTGACCGGTTCGGCGGGTGAATACGCTGTCATGCCGGCGCCAGCACCATCTCTGTCCCGAACGGCGTGGCTGATCGTCGTGTTTCTCATGCCGGTCGCCCTGCTGAATTACCTCGATCGCCAGATGCTGGCGGCGATGAAATACTCGGTAATGGACGACATCCCGACCATCGGCACCGAGGCGAATTGGGGGCGGATGCTCGGGCAATTTAAATGGGTCTATGCTTTTCTCAGCCCGGTTGGCGGTTACGTCGCCGACCGGTTCAGCCGGCGGTTTGTCATTTGCGGCAGCCTATTTGTGTGGTCGGCGGTGACCTGGTGGACCGGCCAGGTCGCCTCTTACGACGAGCTGCTGTGGGCCCGCTCGCTCATGGGCATCAGCGAGGCGTTCTACATTCCCGCCGCCCTGGCGCTGATCGCCGATTACCACACCGGCCACACCCGCTCGCGCGCGGTCGGTCTGCACCAGATGGCCATTTACTGCGGCGTAATCGCCGGCGGCTTTGGCGGATACATCGCCGACGCGCCCGAGCTTGGCTGGCGGGCCGCGTTTGTCGCCTGCGGAATCTTCGGCATGCTGTATTCGCTGCCGCTGGTTCTGCTGCTGCGCGACGCGCCGGCTTCACACGCTGACGCCAATTGGGCGACCGCGCCGCCGCTGCGCGCCGCCGCCGAACTGCTTTGCAACCCTTCGTTCATTCTGCTGGTGCTCTATTTCACACTGCCGGCCCTGGCGGGATGGGTGGTGCGCGATTGGATGCCGGCGATTCTCAAGCAGCAGTTCGACATCGGGCAAGGCCGGGCCGGCGTGGCGGCCACTCTCTACTGGCAGTCGGCGGCGATTGCCGGAGCCATCGGCGGCGGCTGGCTGGCCGACCGCTGGATGCGCCGGCGCCAGCGCGGCCGAATCTTCGTAAGCGCCCTTGGCATGAGCCTGATCGTACCGGCCATCTTCGGCGTGGGTAACGCGGGCGCGTTGGCAACCGCCATCGTCTATCTGGTTCTGTTCGGCGTCGGCTGGGGATTCTTCGA
>DASVHB010000057.1:0-4771 GCA_036379195.1 Pirellulales bacterium | reverse complement strand
CAACGTTAATCGGCTTTTGGCGATTTCGTCGATGGCGGATCGGGCGAGCGGTATGCGATGGTATCGCCCGGCGATCCATTCGGTTATCTGGTCGGCATAGTGCCGGCTGCCGGGATGGCCCGACGCGCTGCCGGCATCGATGGCCCACATTTCGGCAGGCGCGGACATATCGACCAGCATGCGATAGCCCGCCCCCAGCGTGCCCTGCCAATCGGCGTCGCTGCCGGTGTTGCACACGGTGAGCATATTGCCGCGCACCGGCTGCGGCGGCTGATCGAGCAAGGCCGCCAGTTCGCCGCGTCCCGAAAGCACGTGGCGCGATTGCACGCGATGCAGCTTGCCCCACTGCCAACCGGCCAGATCGGCGCCGAGCCGCGTGGCTAACGTGTCGAGCGCGGCGGCGAACGCATCGCGCGCGGCTGGCACGCGGCGGCCGGGCGCAAACCAACCAACAGCGTCGTCGTGCAATAACGCCAGCGCCAGCCCGCCGCAGGCCGCCGCCACCAGATCGGCCGCCTCGCCTTGAAAATGCTCGCCGGCCACCGCGCGTGACCAATGCGCAAAGAACACATCAAAGATCGCCGCGGCACACGACTCGGGCGCCATGTGGCAGTCCCAGCGGCGCAGTTCTTCGACGGCCTGCCGCTTGCGCGGTTCCGATGCTTCGCCCAATAGCTTAAGCAACTCCGGCACCGCGGCCACCGCCCGCAGCGAAAGTACGTCGAGCTGCATCGGGCCGAGATCGTCAAACGTCAGCTTCTCGCGCGCTTCGATCATTTGTCGAATTCGCCGGGCGCGATAGCCAATCGACCACACTCCGGCCAGCGGATAGGCGAAATCGTCGGGGGCCGGGCGGTTGTTGGCCGTCGCCGCAAACCCTCGCTGAGGATCGGCCAACTGCGGCATGCCCTCAAAGGGTATTAGCCCTTGCCAGAGGTGCTGCGCATCCCAGCCGGGCCGGAAGCCGCGTTCGGGCTGTTTGCGCAGCGGAATGCGGCCGACGGCTTGATAGCCAATATGCCCGGCGGTGTCGCAAAACACCACGCTAAAGGTTGGCACACGCCACTCGCGCGTGGCTGCGCGCAACTCGTCGGCCGACCTGGCCCGGTCCATGTTCAACAGTGCCTCGAGCCAGCGGCATGGCTCGGCGCCCAGCCACCGCACCGACACCGGTTCACCAGTGCGCGTCGGCTCGGGCAGCAGCTCGTCGACGATCGGCCCATGGCGCGACGAGCGAATGATCTTGGTCACCGCCGCGGCGCCTCGGACTTGAATCGTTTCTTCACGGCGGCCGGCTGGTTCCCAGCGGCCGTCGAACAAGAAGCAGTCGGGGTGCGCCGCGTCGGTCCGCTCTTGATACAAGTCGCGCTGGGCGCAAATGTTATTGGTGCAACCCCAGGCCACCTGCTCGTTCCGGCCAAACATGACGGCGGGCATGCCGGCGTAGGCCATGCCCGCCACGTTGAACGACCCGCCGCAGAGGTGTACCTCGTACCAGCACGAGACGGCCGCGAAGGCAATGTGCGGGTCGCTGGCGAGCAAGGGTTTTCCGGTTGCGGTGCGCTTGCCCGCCACGACCCAGTTATTGCTTCCTCCCGCCGGCGCGGGATCGCCGCCGGTGGGCAGCGGTTCGACGCCGCGGCGCGACGCCAGATAGGCGCCAGGCGGTAGGATGCTTTCTTCGTCGGCTTCGCCTTGCAAGAACGCCCGATAAAGCGGGCCATCGCCCAGCTTGCGGCGAACCATGTTGGGCACGGCGAACACCGGCATCCGCCCGGTCAGGTACCAGCGAAACTCGCCCTCGATGGCCAAGCAATCTTCGGGCGACCAGGGTTCGGGCCGGTAGTCAAGCAGGTCGAACTCGATCGGCGGGCGATCGGCCGAGGCCGCGATGACCGCATTCACGCCCACTGAAAAAGCGGTGAGCAGGTTCCGCGTTTCGTCGCTGGCGGCCGCCCATTCTCTGTGTGCAATGGCGCCAAGGCCAATCGTACGAGCGATCAGATCAAGCTCAAACGTCTCGGGTCCAAAAACCTCACTCAATCGGCCCCAGGCACGACGACGCAAGTAATCGAGCTGGAACAACCGGTCCTGCGCCATCGCATAGCCAAATGCGTAAAACAGGTCGGTGTCGTTGGCGGCCACGATGTGCGGAATGCCCCAGGCATCGCGGACAATCTCGACCGGCGCGGCGGTTTGACCGGAGCAGACTCCCTCGGTGGGCGGCACGCGGCTTTCGATCTCGGCGCGCCACCAGCGATCGAACTGCTGCCGATCGATGCCCGCCGCGGCGCACACCGCGGCGATGGCATCGCCCTGGCCAAGCCGCCGCAACGTCTCGCTGCTTGAAAGTTTCATCGACGATCCTGAAGTAGGGGTGGGAGCTACGCAATGATCTCGCTGATCACCTCGCCCGCCACGTCGGTCAATCGGAAATTGCGGCCATTGTATTTGTAGGTCAGCCGCGTGTGATCGAGGCCGAGCAGGTGCAAAAGGGTGGCGTGCAAATCGTTCAGGTGTACGCGGTTCACGGCCGCCTTGTAGCCGATCTCGTCCGATTCGCCGTGGCTTACGCCGCCTTTCACGCCGCCGCCGGCCAGCCAGGCCGTGAAACAGTGCGGGTTGTGGTCGCGGCCCGGTTTCTCGGAGAGTTGCGCGATCGGCAGCCGCCCGAACTCGCCACACCAGACGACCAGCGTCTCTTCGAGCAGGCCACGCTGTTCCAGATCAGTCAGCAGCCCGGCGACCGGCTTTTCGGTCTCGCCGGCAAACTGCTCGTGATTGCCCTTAATGTCGATGTGGCCATCCCACGAACGTTGGTTCTCCATGCCGCCCGAGTAGATCTGCACAAATCGCACGCCCCGTTCGACCAGCCGCCGCGCCATCAGGCACTGCCGAGCGACGTGGTCGCAGTTCGGGTCGCCAATGCCGTACAGATCTTGAATGTGCTTGGCCTCGGCCGAGACGTCGAGCGTGGCCGGCGCGGCGGCCTGCATGCGGTAGGCCAGTTCAAAACTCTCGATGCGGGCCGTCAGCTCCGATTCCGCCGCCAGACGCTGCTGGTGGACCGCGTTGAGCTGCCGCAACAGGTCGAGCTGGCTGCGCTGCGTGGCGGCGTCGAGCGGCGACGGACGATGAAGGTTGTCGATAGGGTCGCCCGTGGGCCGCAGGTGCGTGCCCTGATAAACGCCCGGCAAAAAGCCGGCGCTCCAGTTGGCGGCGTGGCCCTTGGGCAGTCCGCGGCCCTTGGGATCGCTCATCACCACAAAGCCGGGCAGGTCGCGGCTCTCGCTGCCCAGGCCATAGGTCACCCAACTGCCCACGCACGGCAGCCCCATGCGCGGCATGCCGGTGTTCATGGCAAACAGGGCCGGCGAGTGGTTGTTCGACTCGGTGTAGCCGGAATGGATGAAAGCCATCTTGTCGACGTGCCGGCCGAGATTGGGAAAGATCGACGAGACCATCTTGCCGCAATCGCCCTGGGGCGCGAAGGCAAAGGGCGACTTCATCAGGTTGCCCACGGCGTCTTTGAAAAAGCCGGTGGTGTTTTTAAATTCGGGATCGAACTCGCGGATCGACTTGCCGTTCCATTTTTCCAGGGCGGGTTTGTAGTCCCACGTGTCGACGTGGCTAGGGCCACCGTTGATGAAAATCCAGATGACGCGGGTGGCCTTGGCCGCAAAGTGTGGCCGCTGCGGCGCCAGGGGATTGAGGGCGCGGGCGCCGAGATGATCGGTGGCGGCCTGGGCCGAGCTCAGCAAACCTTCATCGGCCAGCAAGCCGGCCAATCCGAGCAAGCCAAAGCCGCCGCCGGCGCGGGCGAGCAATTCGCGGCGTGACATAGAGGATGATGTTTTAATCATGTTCGCTGACTCCGTCGGAGACGGGCTTCCGATCATGTCGCCTTTCGCTGGAGCGAAAATAGCGCTACTTTCACTCCAGCGAAAGGCGACAATGGGCGACGGCCTAGAAAGGCCCCCGTCTAGTGGTCTTTATTCGATATACACAAACTCATTCATACCCATCAGCGCCTGGCAAAAATCTGCACGCGCCAGCCGCGTGGCGTCGGCCTGGCCCCGCGCGGCGTGCGCTTCGGCTTGATGCTTCAGGAATTCAGCAGCCAACGACAACTCTTGGCCGCCCGGCGCCCGGCCCAACGCGCGTCGATAACCCTCGGTCACCGCCTGGTCGTCGCTCAAGCCATCGAGCCGCGCGGCGAACGCTTCGGCGTATTGCCGTCCTTGCGGGCTGTTCATAAACATCAGCGCCTGCGGCGCGATGGTGGTGCTCGACCGCTGCCCGATGCTCACCAAATGCTCCGGCCAATCAAAGAGCATCATCATCGGAATAAGCTGGCTGCGCTTGATAAAAAAATAGACGCTGCGGCGATGCATATTCGGGTCGAGCGTTCCAGGGTCGTACATTGCGGCATCGAGCTGGCCGCTGACGGCGAGCATGGCGTCGCGAATGGCCTCGGCCTCGAGCCGGCGCGGCGTGCGCCGCCAGAGAAACACGTTCTCGCGATCGAGCTTGGCGCGCCGCTCGTCGAAATCGGCCGACTGCGCATAGACGGCACTGGTCATGATGAGCTTGTGCAGCCGCTTCAATCGCCAACTGTGCGAGACCAGGTCGGCGGCCAGCCAATCGAGCAATTCCGGATGCGAAGGCCGGTCGCCCGACGCCCCAAAGTCGTTGGGCGTGGCCACCAGGCCGCGCCCAAAATGGTGCTGCCACAGCCGATTGACGATCACACGGGCCGCCAGGTGCCCGG
>DASVHB010000056.1:0-6101 GCA_036379195.1 Pirellulales bacterium | reverse complement strand
CAGACGCTCTCCCAACTGAGCTAATCCCCCGGAAAACCTCGGCAAAACGGTGGCCGCCGCTAAATGCTTGCCACGATTGGTCTTGCTTGTGCGAACCGAAAAGTTTATCACCGTACTCTTCATCTGTCAAGCAAAGCCGGTTCTGTCTGCCTTGAAACGACATCTCCTCAAGCGCCTCGTCGCCAACGTCATCAAGTTCGGCGTTTCGCTCGGCATCATCGCGTACCTCGTGATCGACGCCCGAAACAACGAAGCCTTCGCCCAGTTAGCCCACCAGCCCAAACATTGGGGCCTGCTGGGGCTGGCCTCGCTGGCCTGCCTCGGCGCGGTGATGCTCACCTTTGTGCGGTGGCACGTGCTGGTGCGAGCGTTGGACCTGCCGTTCTCGCTGCGCGATGCTTTTCGGCTGGGCTTTCTCGGCTATCTACTCAACTTTGTGTCGTTCGGTAGTGTCGGGGGCGATCTGTTTAAGGCGGTATTCATCGCTCGGCAACTGCCCGGCCGCCGGCCCGAAGCCGTGGCCACCGTGGTGCTCGACCGCGTGATCGGCCTTTACATGTTATTTGTCATGGCCAGCGTCGCCAGCCTGCTCACCGGACAATGGAACGCCAACGACGAAACGGTCCGCATCATCTGCCGGGCGGCGCTGATGTGCTCGGCGGGCGGTGCGGCGGGCATCCTGGCGCTGCTGGTGCCCGGCTTCACGTTTGGCAATTTTTCGGCGTTGCTGGCCCGCATGCCGCGAGTCGGCCCGGTGTTTGGGAAATTGCTGGGAGCCATCCGCATTTATCGCAGCCGCATGGGCATGCTCTGGCTGTCGGCGGCGCTGAGCACCGCGGTACACTCGCTGACGACGCTGTCGATTTACCTGGTCGCCCGGGGCTTGCCGGGCGAGTATCCGTCGCTGGCCGATCATTTTGTGATCGTGCCGTTGGCCATGGTCACCGGCGTGCTGCCGCTGCCCGTCAACGGCCTGGGGGCGCTGGAGATGGTCATCAAGTTTCTTTACGACCATGTGCCGGTGGGCGTGGCCATCAGCGAAGGACACGGCTTCATCGTGGCGATTGGCTATCGGGCCGTCACGATTCTGATTGCCATGATCGGCGTCTGCTATTATCTATCGAGCCGCGCCGAAGTAGCCAAGGTGCTCCGCGAGGCCGAGCGTGAGATCGACGAGGCTGAGGCGCCTGGGTCAGTCGGTCAGCCCGATGTGGGCACGAGCTTTTCGCGCCCTGAGCTGGGCGTGCCCAACTGCTGAAAGAGTCGCGGAAACTGCCCCGTTCGCCTAGCCGGCGGTCATGCAAGTGGCCCGATGAATAGGGTGCCGGCCTGGGCTGCGCAGAATCCGTGGTTTAGGAGGTAACACAGCGTTATCGAGTCACTACGAAATTGTTCCGCTGAAGCGTGGAAGATTGCCAAGCCACCGGCTTGCCCGGTGGTTGCTGACGTTGGTTTCTAAAAAAAAGCCCGATCGCTTGAACACGTCCTCCGGCGAATGCCCGCCCGCCGAAGGCGGGCGGGCAGCCGCCGGAGGACGCATTCGGGGATTCGGCTTTTTTTTAGAAACCAACGTCAGCAACCACCGGGCAAGCCGGTGGCATGGCAATGTTCCACGCTTAAATGGAACAAACGCCGAGCGAGTAGGTCTGGCTCTGCACCAACACCGTACCATTTTCCGGTTTTTACTTTTGCATTTTCACTTTCCCTCTTCGCCTCTTCGACACCGTGCGGCCGCTTTTAACAGCCGGCTTTCCTTGCCAACGATTCGCCTTCCCTACGCCACACCCATGCCGCGGTCGAAAGCGTCCTGGTCGCGCTGGTAGAGCGCGAGCACCGACTCGAACGTCTCGGCCGAAATTTGCCACGACGGTTTTTCGTCGGTGTGGGTGTTGGCGTGCTGCACGAACAAACGATGCAGAAACTTAAATAAATGCCGGGGCACGCGCAGTGTGCGCAAGGCGTCGATCAGCCGCCGCTCGTTCACCGATTCGTGAAACAGCGACCGCAGCGAAGGCGTCTGCCCGTTGGCCGCGCAGGCCCGCAATCGGGCGTTCGCCACGTCGTATAGCGCCTCACCGGTCCACACCAGCGAAGGCACCAGGTTTTGCTTGTCGAGCCGGGCACGCTGGTAGAAATCGCGGTCTTCGCGATCGATGTAATACGACAGCTCGATCGGCAACAGCAGCTTGAAACCAATGCCAGGGTGTTTCAAAAACTTGTTGTCGAGCATCGGCCACAACAACGCCTTCATCTGCTCGGGCGAGCCGTTGACCAAGTGCGGCTCGTCGACGCGGTCGACCAGCACAATCACGCCCGAGTAGCCGAGCGTCTGCAACACCCCCTGAAACTTGGCCAACAACTCGAAGCGGTCGTCGGTGCGTTCCTTGTTGGGCAGAGGCTGACCGGCCAACTCGTCAGCCGAGAAGTTCATCAGCACTTGCCGCAGCGGGTTTGGCTCGTGGTTGACCACGCGCAACTGCCGCGTCACACCGCGGGCCCGCCAATACCAGAGCCAGCTTTTCACGGCCCAGGGAATCCAGGCCGCCGCGGCGAACACATACGGCCAAGGCGTTTCGAGCCAACTGAATTTTTGTTGCCAGACGATCAGCCCGGCGATGGTCAACAGCACCACCAGCCCCAAGGCCACCGGCCAGCGGCTGCGGAGCGTGGTGAAACGCAGCTTGCGCCGCAAGCGGTGCCAGCGGCGGCGGAAGGTTTCGGCCGACGATTGATCGTAAAACGCGGCCAGCAGCAAGAGATCGCGCCGCTGGTGACGGTCGAGCCGGGAGATTTCCAATTCGCCGGCGTCGGTCGCACCGGCCCGGCTAGGCACGCCTAAGATGCGGTCGACCAGCCGCGTGACGCCCAGCGACAAAATGGCGTCCATGTGGTCCCACAGTTTCCAGGCTGACAGCACCTGCTCGACTTTGCGGCGGCGCGGACCGAGCTTGTCGCGGAAACGGTCGAGGAACGGATTAAAGTCGTCGTACTCGATGACGAACAGCCGCCGCTCGGGGTGCGCGCGGTTGTGCTCAGCCAGGTGCTGCACAATCTGCAGCCGCATGGCCGTCTTGCCGGCCCCTTTTTCGCCAAACACCACCGAGGTCGAGGGTTCGCCTGGATCGCCGTAAATTTTGTCCCAGGTAGGATGATAGGTGTTGGCAATGCAGTGTTCCTTGAACACCGGATCGGTCTGGGCGTCTTCGTCGGCAAAGGGATTGCTGGCGATGCCGTGGTGCTCGAGGAACTGCTGGATTCTCATGCGGAATCAAAAAATTGGTCACATGTCATTCGAGGTCTGTAGGGAACGCCCTCCGTGGCGTTCCGTGATTTGCGATTCGACGTCGCTCCGCCCTCTGCGGAACGCCACGGAGGGCGTTCCCTACAGAGATCGAAAAAATCGCGAACACGTTCAATAGTCCGGCCACGCAACGCCTGCGCAGCCTATTGCTGTTTGAGGCTGTCGATCATCGCGTCGAACGCCTTTTGGTTGTCGGCGATCGTCTTGCGCGGGCCGATGAGCTTGATGAAGTAGTTGCCGGTTTTCTTGCCTTGTTGCGTGGTCTCGATGATGGCCGCCAGCATGCGATAGTCTTCGCGCTCGACCGTCTTGCCGCCGGCGAACGGGCCGCCGGGCTTGTCGAGATACGTGCCTGACACATCCACCAACGTTACGGGCTGCCCCGTAACCGTTTTTTGTTCGACTTTGGCTTGGTCGGCGGTGTCTTCGCCGCCGGGCTGACGAAACTGCCCGTACCAGCGTTTGAGGTTGTCTTCGATGCTGCCGCCGGCGCCCATGACCGTGACGCGGCCGGGCCGCTCGTCGCCCTCGGCGGCGGGCACTTCGAACTCGTGCTCGATGAAATTGATCTTGGGCTGTTTGCGCTGCCAGCCTTCGGGGGCGGCCATGGCGAACTTGCCATCGGCAATGTCAATCTTCTCGGCGGCCTGTTTGGCCGGCGGACTTTTGCCATCGGCCGCGGACACGTTTCGAGCCAGCAGCATGCCGGTGCCCATCAGCGCCAATGCGGCGCACCGAATCGTGGTTTTCATAAACTCATCTCTCAAAGAAGGTTGTGGTCGCAGTCGCTCAGTTCAGCGAGTCTGATCGTTAATGTCCGGTGGCTGGGGCAGAGTCTAAGCGATGCCCCGGTCGATACGATCTGGGGCATCGGCAAGCCTCTGCCCCAGCCACCGAGCGCCCGTCGCGGAACTCCACGGAGGGCGTTCCCGAGTAGACACGTCAGCGCCAACCGGACGCCAACACGGTGCCGCATGACGGCGCTCATTTTACTCTTCCGCCTCGTTTGGGCTAGACGCGGGCTCAACTTCCGCCTCCGCCTGAGGCTCTTCCGCAATCGTCTGCGGCTTCTCGGCGTTCGCCGCCGCCTTCGCCGTGCCGCCGGAGGCCAATTGTTCGCTCACCACCTTGTAGACAAAGTACGACAGCGGAATCATGGCCAGCAGCAGCACGACAATCACGACCATCGGCCCGGTGTTCGATCGCTGCCGGTAGGGCCGCGCAGGCCGTCGTGCCGCCGCAGCGGCCTGATCGCTCGCAATGGCAAAGGCATCGCTGGCAACTGCCGGAAACTCGCCGGCAGCCGCGACACCGGGCGGCCCGGCCATCGGGTGCGCAAGCTGACCGACTGGCAAACCCGCGGTGGGCAGCGGCGCGCCGCCGGGCATGGCGGCCGCCACCGGTATGCCCGGCATCGCGACGATGCCAGGCGGCGCGGTTGGCGGACCTTGCAATTGGGCAAACACCGCGTCGGCCCGTTTCCATTCGGGCCAGTCTTGCCGCCACACGAACGAATCGCCGGTGACGCGACCTTCGGCAATCCACGTGCGGAATTCTTCGCCCGCCGCGGGACCATATTGGTTGGCCGCGCCCGGCGGCATGACATACCACTGCATTTGCGGAGCTTCAGCGATCGCGTCCGCAACCGCGACCGGCGATGGCGAGGCGGAGGTCACTGACGCGGCCGCCCCCACGTCGTCGGCCGCGGGCTGTTCGAGCGCTGGGACAGACGCCGGCGTCTCGGCCGTCACCGGTTTTGGTGTTTCGGCGGTCTGGGCCGGAATGACCCGCGCCACCAGGCCCGCCGGCGCCCGATTAACCACGGTGGGCATGTCTTCGGGACGGATATACGCGGCGGTGTCGGAACTGGCCGATTCGCTTCTCGCTCTTCTGGGCGATTCATTTACCGTGTCGGCGGTGACCGATTCGCCCGCCGAACCATCGTCGGAGGGGATGACAATTTTTCCCTGGCAGTGCGGACATCGGCCGCGCTTGCCGGCGAGTTCGGCTTTGACGTTCAACGACCGCCCGCAGGCGGGACAGGAAAATCGTATGCCCATGTTGACAGTAGTATAGTAGGGAACAGGGGATAGGGAACAGGGGACAGCGGTTAGGGGTTAGGGAACTGTGCGCCCGGCGCCAAGTGCGCCTCTGCTCGTAGGGTGGGCCTAGCGCAGCGAGTCTCACCTTTCGCCGCATCGCACCAATCATTGCTTTCGCTCGATCAAAAGGTGACAATCCAAGCGTCCGCGGAACATTTCAGGGGGCGCTGAACAAGGGGCATATAAGGACAGCCCTATGGCGATACCCAGGAACCTGCCCGCGGCTGTTTTGCTGATCTCACTCCTCCTTGCCGGGTTGCCGGGGCCCCTGCACGCACAATCGCGCATCGCTGGGGAAACGAAGGGCTGGGGTTCGGGCTGGGGCCATGGCGGCGACGGCGCAGGTGGTTTCCATCGGGGCGGCAGCATCTTCTCACCCGACAGCAAGCTGCTTGCCGTCGTCAGGCGCACGCAGGTCGTTCTTTGGGACTTGGCGGCCAAGGAAGAGGTGGCTGTGTTGGAAAACGACAATCCGGTGCGCTGCTTCGAGTTCTCAGGCGACGGCCAAACCCTGGCGGTAGCCGTGCTAGACGATGGCGATGCGACCGAAGACAAGGTCATCATCTGGGACATCGACACCCGGGCCAAGCGCTGCCAAATCGAACAAGGCAGGATCGTTTGGCAGATGGAATTCATCGGCGATGGCGACCGATTGGTCGTCGCGTCGGACAGCAGAAAGAAGGGGCCCTCCAAGTACC
>DASVHB010000055.1:0-6777 GCA_036379195.1 Pirellulales bacterium | reverse complement strand
GCTGGCAATGTCATCAATCTGCTGTCGGGCACGGCGCCAGCGCAACCGAGTGCAGTACCAATCCCGGCAAGTCCCGCAGCCGGCAGCCAGGGGCATGAGAGACCAGCAGCGAGCGATGCCCCAGGTACGCACGCCGTGGAGCGACCAAACCACGCCGTGGTTTCGTGGCGGTTCAGTTCAGCAGAGGCGAAGTTGACAAAACCGCAGCCGCCCGCCACCAGCATTGCGTCCGATGCCGCCCCGCTTCGTCTGCGTTCGGGCGGCGATCCCGGTCTCATCGAGTCCATTCTCTCTGCGACACGCCCTTCGCCGGCGGCAGCGTCTGCAGCCTCGGCCGTGGTCGGACCGACGCTGCCACCTGCTCCGGGAAATTAGCACGACGCCAGGCGGAGCAATGGGTGGCTTTTGGCGCCACCACTTCCGCGCACGGTGGCCTAATTCGAGAGCGCCGGCATCCGGCTTTCGGTCATGCGCTGCAAAATGTCGGAATGGCGTCGGCTATTGATCGTATCGCCGCGCTGCTGATAAAGGCCGATCAACCACCGGCGCGCTTTGGTGTCGGTGGGATCGAGTTCGAGGCCAGCTTCGCCCGCCTCCATGGCTTTGGTCCAATCGCCGAAGCCCGCCAGCATCATCGCCCGGCGTGTGTGATTGCGCGCATGCCAGGGATTGATCGCCAGCAAACGGTCGAGATAGCCTAGTCCGGCTTCAAAGTCGCCGCTGTTCTGACAAACGCCTACCAGGGCCTCGAGTGCATGCTCATGTTCCGGCTCGATCTCCAGTACGCGTTCCCACGCGCTGCGGGCCGCTGGCTGGTCGCGTCTCAGAGCGGCCGCCGCACCCAGCGAGAACCAACAGGTCGTATCATCGGGAGCGATTTCGACGATCGCACGAAGCGATTCTTCGATTTCGAGCAAGGCCGGCTCGGGACCGTAATTCTGCTGCTCAAATTTGCGCAGTTTACCGAGGGTGTGGATGCGCTCGATTTCCCATTCGGGCATCGATGTGTGAGCTTCGTCAAACAGCGCTAGCTCGGAGGGCGCCTCGCCAAAATCTGCCTGAATCGGCTCCGAATCGGGCGTCCGAAGAATGCGATGGTCGGTCTGGGTGGCATGCGGAATGTCGTGCGTATTCATCCTTGGCATATGGCAATAAACGCACGAATCGTTGGCGGGCGCCGCTTGGCGTTTTTCGATCGCCAGCGAGCAACTGTGCTCTTCGTGGCAGGTCATGCAACGGCTGCGATAATACGCCGCGGTGTCTTCGTGACCAGGGTGCGAATGCGGATCGTGACACGAGGTGCACCCCAAGCGGCCCTCGCTTTGCTTAAAGCAAGCACTGTCGTTCATTTGCTCGACCTGGCTGACCGCCTTGGTGCGTCCGTCGGCGCGCACCCCGGTGTTGGCCACCAGCACGGCCACCACGTCGTCGAGCCGCTGGCCGGGACGAAAATCGCCGAACTGCCGCCCGTAACGTGTGAGCCGATGCTTGCCTTGCAGATGGCATTGATTGCACACGGCATCGCGCCTATCGGGCGTCAGTGCGACCGGATTGACAATCGAGGTGTCGTCTTTGGGCGGATCGGCCGACTCTTGCAGCTCGATATGTTTCTGGCCGGGGCCGTGGCAGCGTTCGCAGCCAATGGCCGACTCCAACAACACCGGTTCGGAGAAAGTGTTTTCACGTCCGGGAGCGTCCGCCGTTCGCCCCGCATGGCAAATGATGCATTGATCGAGAATGCGCCGCTCAAATCGCTGATGGTTGAACGGGCGATAGCCAGGCGAAATGTCCCACATCCCGCCCTTGTTGGTATACCACGAAATTGGCGATTGGAAGAGCATGCCGTCGTGATCGATGGCGTACGACTTGCCGCGCGTGCCCGAGCCAATGTAAAAACTGATCTTCAACGCCTGGTCGTAAATCTCCTGGCCGTCGTTGTCGCGCATCATTTCGTGGTGATAGATGCCGTCGTCGCGTGTTTCGACTTGATAACGCCTGCCATCGCTGGTCTGGAATTCCGTCCTTTCATCAAAGGCCTCTAAGTCGTCGGGGCCCGGCGTGACTCCGCAAGAGCGGTACATCGGGTGGTGCGCGTAGCTTTCGGCAATGGCGCTGTGGCACTTGGCGCACGCGGCACTGCCCACATACCCCTGCGGCGCCGGAGAGGGTTTTACGGCCGGTCCGGTCAATTTCCGTATTTTCCGCGGCGACGCCGCCACAGGCGTTTCGGCCGGCGGCGATCGGCGGAGCCAGGCCGCACCGCCTAGTAAGACTGCCATCGCCGCCAAAGCAAACACGATCGAAACGACCGTGCCGGAAACTGTCGGGCGAGATGAATTCATGGCAACCTCCTCGTACTCCTATTTAAGCGTCCCGCCGCCTGCTCGGCTACTAGGCAATGGTGAAAAGCCGGGTTAGACTGCATGGAGTCGCCTTCATTTCGTCATCTACCCTCGTTCGTCATCGTTCAAGCTGGCCTCTCGTTCATGCGCACCCTGATTCTATCGGTTTTCGCGCTGCTGGCGGTCGTGGTGTTGGCCTGCATGTGTTTTGTGGGCGGTTGTACCGACAATCGGTCGTCGGCATCGCTGAACGTGCAGCCCGAAGACGGCCTCGACACGCCGCCCGCCCCAGATTATCTGCGATTTACCGACAAGACCGCCGCCAGCGGGGTGAACTTTACCTACGACAATGGCCGGGCGGCCGGGCACCACGCCATTCTCGAGTCGCTCGGTGGTGGCTTGGGCCTGTTCGATTATGATGGCGACGGCCGTTGCGATCTGTTTTGTCCGGGCGGCGGAAAGTATCTGCCCGACCTCGACATCATTGGCTTGCCCTCGGCCTTGTTCCGCAACGCGGGCAATTGGCAGTTTGTCGACGCGACTGCCGCCGCCGGCATCGGTCCGGCTCGTTATTACACGCACGGTTGCTCCGCCGCCGATTACGATGCCGATGGCTTTGTCGATGTGTTGTTGACGGGCTACGGCGGAGTGCAACTCTTCCACAATCAGGGAGACGGCACCTTTGAGCAACTGCGCGAAGCGGCCGGCATGTTCGACACGCTGTGGAGTTCAAGCGCCGCTTGGGCCGATCTGAACGGCGATCATTTTCTCGACGTCTACATCGACCATTACGTCAACTGGTCGTTTGAGCCGGGACACAACCCCGAGTGCCCGGGGCCGGGGCCGAATCATCGCGAGATTTGCTCGCCCCGCAAGTTCGATCCGATGCCGCACATCGTCTACTACTCGAATGGCGACGGTACGTTCCGCGACGCGACCACCGAGTTTGGCCTCGTGACCAGCGGCGAGTGTGGCAAAGGTTTGGGCGTGGTGGCGGGCGATATTGATTTGGACGGCGACACCGATGTCTATATCGCCAATGACACCGTCGATAATTTTTTGTACTTGAACGACGGCCACGGGGCGTTTGAAGAAGTCGGACTTCTCAACGGAGTCGCCCGCGATGCCGGCGGCAAGGCCGAGGGAAGCATGGGCGTCGATCTGGGCGACTACAATGCCGACGGTTTGCCTGATATCTGGGTGGCCAACTTTGAAGAAGAGTCGTTCTCGCTTTATCGCAACGACGGATCGGCCCAGTTCGTTCACGTCAGCCAGGGGACGGGCATTACCGCGCTTGGACATCTTTATGTCGGCTTCGGGACGGTCTTCGTTGACTTCGATCGCGACGGCGACGAGGATTTTCTCGTCTCCAATGGCCACGTCATCAACTATCCCAAGGCGGCGCCGATCCGCCAGGAGCCGCTGGCCTTGGTGAACAACCAGGGCAGGTTCGCCAAGGCCGTGTTTGCGCCGGGCGGCTATTTTTCGAACCCGCATCGCGGCCGCGGACTGGCAATCTCTGACTTGGATGACGATGGCGATCTGGATATGGCGTTTTCGCACAACGATGGCGAGCCGAATGCCCTGGTGGCGAACGACACGCCCAACGACAACGGGTGGTTGCGAGTGCGGCTGATCGGCACACGTTCCAATCGCGACGCCATCGGCGCGTGGCTGGTGTTGCACACTTCGGCCGGCGATCAATTGCGGTTGATCAAAGGTGGAGGCAGTTATTTATCGCAGTGCGACTTGCGTCCGTTCTGGGGCGTGTCAGCCGGAGCCCACATCAGCGGTCTATCGATCCACTGGCCGTCGGGACACGCTCAGGAGTATCCGCTGTCCGAGGCCAACCAAACCGTGACGATTGTCGAACCGGTGGAATAGGCCGCGTTTCAATCAAACGCTCCTTTTGCATCGAGCGCTTCTTTTCAATCGAGCTCTTCGAGCCAGAGGCGAATCTCGTTTTCGTATTCGCTGGCCAGGTCGCCTTTGACAAGCTGGCGGTGGAAGCTGGCGGCACCGCCTTTTTCGACCATATCGGCCGCCTCGGCGCTGGGGAAACGGCACATCGGATCGGGCGCGATCAAGCTGCGTACCAGATTCATCAGCAATTCGTTGCAGACGACTTCGTGCGGCAGCCGCTCGTGCAGTCGATGCACCAACAACCGCTTGGCTTCGAGCAACTCGCGGTAGTTCATCTGCCCGGCAAAGGGCGGAGCGCCCGACAGCATTTCGATGAGCACGTAGCCCAAGCTGCACAAGTCGCTGCGCGGCGAGGTGCCGACGCCTTCCAGGACTTCCGGCGCGGCGTAGTTCGGCGTGCAACTGCGGCGCTGCGGAGCGGCATCAATCTCAAACGCCGAGCCAATGTCGATAATCTTGGCGTTGCCGGTCCGCTTGAGCATGATGTTCGAGGGCTTGATGTCGCCGTGCACGATACCCTCGCGGTGCAGCGCGGCCAACGCGGCCAGGCATTCGCGGAGCACGGCGATGGCGATGCCCGGCTTCAAGCGGGGTTGCACCGGTCCCGCGGTGACGATCACGTTGTTCAGATATTCCCATCGCCGGTTGCTGACCCGGTTGCGCACGTGTTCCAGCATGCTCGACGTGAGCAGCCGGCTCAAATCGAACCCGTCGATCCACTCCATCTCCATGATGCGGATGCGGGCACGATCGACAAAGTTATGCACGTCGATCAGGTTGTCTTGCTGAATTTGGGCCACACGTGCCGCCACGTGGGCGATTCGTCCCATCGCCTCGTCATATCCGCGCGAGTCTTCGTAATACTGCGGCGAAAAGATTTTCAGCGCCACCGGCAGCGTGAACTTGTCGGTACCGCGCCGCTCGCTGAGATAAACCACTCCTTGTCCGCCGGTGCCCAGCAGCTTGCCGAGATGATGGTGCTCGGTCCAGCTATGCCGCTGCTCGGCGACGAGCCGCTCGTAGCGTTTCAGCAATTCGTCGTCGTGTGGGTGCTTGACCGGATGGCCATTGAAGGTAAGCGTGGCACAACCTTCAAAATACGTCGTGGTCGACATGTCGAAATCTCCCGGCGCCGCTCGTCAGTTCTTCATTCCTCCGCGGCAGGCGGAGAAACGCCCCCGCATCTTATGCTTTCGCCACCAGTTGCGTCCAGTGCGAAGCGCGATCGGGGGAATCCGAGCCGTTTGTCGACCAGGTTGAGCAAAGGCCGGTGCGTCTGCCAGCGACGCAAGTTTTCGCAAAAAAACTCGGTCATGTCGTCGATGCGGGTGGCACTTTGCCCGCCAACGTGGGGAGTGATCAAGACGTTGGGTAAATGCCACAGCGGGCTTTCCGGAGGCAAAGGTTCGATTTCCGTGACATCGAGTCCCGCGCCCGCCAGTCGCCCGGACTGCAAAGCTTCGACCAATGCCGACTCGGCGACCAGCGGACCCCGCGCCATGTTGATTAGAATGGCATCGTGTTTCATGCAGGCCAGGGCCGCGGCGTCGATCATGCCGCGCGTCGCATCGGTCAGCGGCGCCGCCAGAATCACAATGTCGGACGCCGCGAGCAGATCGCGCAGCCGATCGGCCGGCCAAAGCGCAGCGACGTAATCGGGTTTATCGTCGGGAAACACATCGGTGGCGATGATACGCCCCTTAAACACCCGCAGCACCTCGGCGAGCCGCCGGCCGTTGCCACCGAACCCGACGATGCCAATGGTCGCGCGGTGCAGGTCGCGCGTCGGGCGGCGAACGAACTCTTTGCGCTGTTGTGCTCGAAAGAATACCGGCAAGCTGCGTAGCAGCCCGGTGGTCAAGGCCAGCGCATGCTCGGCCACCTGATCGGCCAGCACGCCCGAGGCGCTGGTGACCACAATCGGCGATTCGATGACCGACGGAGTGAGGCAATGATCCATCCCCGCCGCCGACGATTGGATCCAACGCAAGCGGCCGCGCCGTACCACCTCATCCCAGGGGACCGGATGTATTTTGGCGTGACCGCAATAAATGTCGGCCTCCAAAATTTCAGCCGCGATGCGCTCTTGACCCGCGTCGATCAATTCGGCGCCCGGCGCCGCGGCCGCGATCTGGTCGAGGTGCTTGGGCTCGGCAGGGTAGCAAAGAACGATTCGCATGATAAAACAATTAGGGTTCCACGTGATCTCGCTCTGCGACCGGCGTTTCTTCGGCGATCGAGTAGGTATCGCTGTCGCGCCCGGTGTAGGCGATGATCAGTTCCGCCAGGAATCCGATCGACATAAGCTGCCCGCCGAGCAACAGCGCGCCGAGCGAATAAACCAGCGCCGGACGTTCGTGCAGTGGCATGAGCTGCCAATCGGGCTTCAACTGCGCTGCCAACCAATAAATGGAGAGGTAAACGACCCCCAGCGCGCCGAGCACGAAAAAGGTCAGCCCGCACGCGCCCAGCGCATGTTGAGGCCGTTGACCGAAACCAGTGAGAAACTTGA
>DASVHB010000054.1:0-22770 GCA_036379195.1 Pirellulales bacterium | reverse complement strand
GCGGCGACTGTTCGGCGACATGCAACGAGTCGAGCGCCTGTTGCTGCAAGCGGTCGATGACAACCCGAAGCGCGCCGGCGAGGTGTTGGAAGCGCGGTGTCTGGAGGTCGGGCAAGAATTCATGGATGCGGGG
Organism: Pirellulales bacterium; assembly: GCA_036379195.1. Classification (GTDB taxonomy): domain Bacteria; phylum Planctomycetota; class Planctomycetia; order Pirellulales; family JAICIG01; genus JAICLL01. The sequence goes on along the minus strand of DASVHB010000054.1, from coordinate 22,637 downwards.
GCGGCCACCAGCCGCTCGGCTTCCGTACCGCCGACGACCTTGGCGGCCTTGCTGCTCGCCGCGGCAAACGATGAAGTGCCGATCGCCGAACCGGTGGGAAACTTTTTTTACCAGGTCTGCCAACCGCAGGCGCTTGAGCGATCGTTGCTGGCAAGAAACACCGGCGATACTTTGCGACGATTGTTCGCCGCCTGGGTTGCGCGCCCGCTGAACCCCGATTCGCTCACCGCCTATCGCAATCTGCTACGGGCGCTCGAAAACGATGTGAAGGAAGCGTTGACCCCCGCCGCTGGATTGCTGTCGGGCGGTGGGGCGCCTGCGCACTTCGTACCGTGGGCGATCTTGACGGTCGGCAGATTCGGCGGCCGCGAACACATCGCACTGCTCGAACCGCTCTTGAACGACGAACGGAACATCGCGGTACCCAATCGCGGCGCGCAAAACCTCGATGCCCAGGTGCGCGATGTGGCCCTGGCCGTCATCGTGCATCTCAGCGGGCAGCCGTTGGCCGATTACGGTTTCACTCATGCACGAGCGCATCCTTCCTGTCTGTTTGTCGCCGATTCGTTGGGGTTTAGCGATCCCGCGGCGCGCGACCGCGCATTTCAACGCTGGCGCGAATGGTCGGCCGAGCATCGCGCGGAAAACAAGCAAGCAAACTAAAGCTCCCAAACACCTACGCCCTCCTCATGCCGCTTGCCACGGTTTCGACGACTCAGGTCGTTCACCTGCATCCCGACGACAACGTCTGTATCGCGATTCGCAATCTTGCACAAGGGACCGACCTAGCGGCAGGCGGCGACGCCGTGCGGCTGACAGGCGCCGTGCGAATGGGGCACAAAGTCGCTTTGACCGCCATCGCCAAGGGCGGCCGCGTGTTTCGCTACGGCCAAACGATCGGCTTCGCCACCGAGGACATTGAGCCCGGCGATTGGGTGCATACCCACAACCTCGAGGCGGGGGCGTTCTCGCGAGAATATGAATACGCCACCGATGTGCCGCCCGATCCGGCGCCCATCGAGGGGCGCACGTTTCTGGGGTACCGCCGGCCCGACGGAAAGTCGGGCACCCGCAACTACCTGGCGGTCATCTCGAACGTCAATTGCTCGGCTTCGGTCAGCAGATACGTCGCCCAGCGATTCGACCACGAATTGCTCAAACAGTTTCCCCATGTCGACGGCGTGTTGCCGCTGACGCACAAGGCCGGGTGCGGCTTGCAGTTCGGCGGCGAAGACCATCAGCAGCTAAACCGCGTGCTGGCGGGTTTTGCCAAGCATCCCAACGTGGGCGGTTACCTTTTGATCGGCCTGGGGTGCGAGACCGCCTCGATGCCTTACCTGGTCGACAATTCGGGGCTGGTGCAAATCAACGGCACGGGTCGAAAGCCGCCGCCGGTGCTTAGCATGCAGGATTGCGGCGGCACCACCAAGACCATCGAGGCGGCCCATCAGCACCTCATCCAGATGCTGCCGGCCGTCAATGACGTGCGCCGCGTGCCGATACCCGCCAGCGAGATCGTCTTGGGGCTGAATTGCGGCGGGTCTGACGGCAATTCGGGCATCACCGCCAATCCAGCGCTGGGGGTCGCCAGTGATCTGCTCGTCGCGGCGGGCGGCACGACGGTGCTGGCCGAAACTTCAGAAGTCTATGGGGCCGAGCACCTGCTGATGCGCCGGGCCCGCACGCCAGAGACTGGCCGGAAGCTCGCCGAGCGCATTCGCTGGTGGGAGCGCTATGCCGCAATGTTCGGCGTCGAGTTGAACAACAATCCCTCGCCAGGCAATAAAGACGGCGGCCTGACGACGATTTACGAGAAATCGCTCGGCGCGGTGGCCAAGGCGGGCTCGACCGCGCTGTCGGGCGTCTACCTCTACGGCGAACCGATCGCCTCCAAAGGCTTCGTCTTTATGGATTCGCCGGGCTTCGATCCCGTGAGCGTCACCGGCCTGGTGGCCAGCGGGTGCAACGTGGTCTGTTTTACCACGGGCCGCGGAAGCTGTTTCGGTTGCAAGCCGACGCCTTCGATCAAGATTGCCACCAACACGCCCATGTACGAGCGGATGATTGACGACATGGATATCAACGCCGGCGTGATCTTAGACGGAACCAGCGTGGACGAAGTGGGGCGGCGGATCTTCGAGGCGATCTTGGCCGTGGCCAGCGGCGAGAAGACCAAGAGTGAGCGGCATGGCATCGGCGAGGAAGAATTCGCCCCCTGGAGCATCGGCCCTACCCTCTAGGCAGCGACCGTAGTGGGGTGGTTACAAGCGGGTGAAGTCGAAACCCATCTGACCGGGCGGAGAGTGAATGAAATCCGTCTGCGAAACTCTCCACTGCCAGGCATTGGCCGCCAGGTTATAAGTCCGCATCATCGAGACGCGGATGAAAAAACTGACACGCTTGCCCTGGCTTTCGACCGTCACGGCATAGACATCCATCACATTGTCACTGGTGGAATCAGATCGAATGCCGACATGTTCGTAATAGCGAACATGACATCGCTTACCCAGGGCCAACAGCATCTGGACGGCCGGTTTCGTGACGTAAGACTTCAGCCCGCCGGTTTCGCCCATATACCGAATCACGAGCGCGTTTTCATCGAGCGACCAGCGAGCTTCGGGAGGCAGCGACCATTGATGTGCCACAAAGGGTCGATCGTCGCGCAAGGCGGTAAACCACTCGGCGGCAACGCCAATCGCTTCGGCCCGCAACTGATAGCGGTAAAGGACATAGTGAACCGGAGCCGAGATGCCAAAGACCAAGGCTGCCGCGAGACCGACAAGCGCCGCCCGTCGCCCCAACAAAGCGGTTGGCTGCGCGGCAATCTGACGCAAGGCCGATACGCAAAGCACCAGCGCGGCGAGCGGAACGATCCACAGCACCGGATGAACAAAGACCAGCACCGACGCCAGACCGAGCAACAGGCCGGCGATCGCCAGCCCGCTCACCGCCCGGTAATCGGGCAAAATCACTCCCTCCTCGGAGGAGGTTTGCTCGACTGACTGGGTTTCAGACATCACACGCACAGCGGGCGACAGACGAAATGAAGCATTCGGGCGACTGCTTGCCGCCCGAACTCAAAACTACTGGCGGCGCGGGCCGTTGTCAACCAATTCGCCCGACGATGGATCCACCGCGAGGCGTTCGACGTTCGCCGAGGGCGGCCCGGCCAGCGACGGCTCGACATAGGGATTGACGATCATCTTCGGCGCCGCCGCCGTCCGATCGCCAGGTATCGACCGTCTCTGCGGCGCGGAGCTTTGTTGAGGCACGTGCGGATTGAGCATCACCTTGGGCTGCGCCCATTCAACTTCGGGCGTCAGAAACCCCGGCGGATAGGCGAACGGGCTATAGCCATACGTCCGCGGCACCGGCTGGCTGTAATAGACCGGCGGGTAGAGCGAATAATAGGGGATCGGCCCGGCGTCATACAGGTTGTTGTAGGGACCATTGCCCAAGTATCCATAACCCAGCGCGTAACCGCCCATGCCCATTTGAGCATTGGCGGTCGAAGTCAGATTCGCCCCTAGCGCGATTGCGCCCGCCATCAGTAGCCCCTTGCCTAAGATCTTCATCGCGGACCCCTTTTTCGTTGGATACGTCTGTGGCCTCACGCCCAACTTTCCACGATAATTGGCCGGGGGCGGACAGCAACGAAAAAAGCGCCGGAAATTCGATCGGTCGGATCGTAGCGGTTCTACTGCACGCGGCCATCCATGAGACACGATGTCTTACAGATGCAGCAAGTGTCGCTGGGGCCGCGGGCGCGGCGCCGGACGAGGCGAGCGAGAGCCACTCGGTCCATCGGGTAGATAGATGGGTCCGGCGGTCCAGCGAATTTCACAGCCGGGCAGTGCGACCGACAACTTTTGACGTGCGACGTCGGAGGGTTGGCTGCCGGTCAGGTCGATAAACTCAAGCTGCTTGAATTGTTCGAGGCATTCCAATCCAGCATCGCTGATGCGCGGCTTGTAGCGTCGCAAATGATCGCTTTCCGCCCCGTGGCAGTCGGCCTCGTATTCCTCATCGTCGAGCCACAGGCGGCGCAGGCTCGGTAACTCGGCCAGATAGGCCAGTCCTCGATCGGTGACCGCCGTGTTGCTTAAGCGGAGATCTTCGAGTTCGTCGAGGCCGACCAGATGCCGCAGACCCGCATCGGTGACGCGGGTCCGCCGCAGATCGAGATGCTTGAGATGCGTTAACGGCCGCAGGCAGATCAGATCGTCGTCGGTGGCGGCCACAAAGGCGGGGCGCGGCGAATCATCGGCGTCGCCCAGAGCGGCCGGACCCGGCAACCACGCGCCGCGCAGCGACACGCTGGCCACTTCGCGCACCACGTCATCGCCGAGCCAGCGCCGCAGCCAACGCGAAGCCGGCTCGGCCATGGCGTCGAACTGGTCGTCGTACAGCACGCGGCCACCCAATTGGCGTATGGCAGCCACCGCCGCGCGCTGACGAGCGGCATGATCGAGCCGCTGTTGCAGCCCCCAACCGCAGACTAAAAACCCGGCAAGGCACAGAACGCCAGACACGGCGACCCAGCGTCGCCAGCGCACCCGACTCGAACGGTCGACAGGCGAAATACTCATAGCGCCACCTTTGCGCCGGCCCCGGGCCATACCCGACGCCGCCATTTATGGCTGCCCGAACGATATTCATTATATATCGGTTTCGTGGCAAAGGTAGCACCGAATTAATTGCGTTTTACAGCATGCTCTCCAGCAGCAGACGCATTTTCCGCATTTCGGCAGAGTGATCGATGTCGGAGTCGGGCATTTCGACGATATTGACCGACAAGGCCCGATGGTATTTATACCGGCTGAGCTGGTTGATCAGGCGGTTGTATTCAACCTCTCCCTGCCCGACGCGAACCTGGAGGGCCGACTTGTTCGTGTCGCGCAATTGCACGTGGCAGACATATTTCATCACCTGCTCGAAGCCCCCCCCGCCGTGCGGTCCGTAGATGTAATGGCTGGGGTCGAGCGTGATGGCCAGTCCCTTGACGTTGTCGCAGAGCACCACGGCGGTGTCGGGATCTTGCGACATCCGACCGATCTCGGTTTTCAGGCCCACCACCACGCCCTCCAAGGTGGCAATGCGCACCAACTCGCGCAGCCGCTCGATCTCGGCATTGAAGGGTGTGCCTAGCTCAGCCGAGGGCACGGTAATGACGACCACCTTGGTGGCTTTGGCGAGCTTGCAACACGAAAGGAACTGGGCGTAATATTCGTCGCCGTCACCGGCGATGTCGGCCGAGTAGGCCACGGGCGTCAATCGCTGCGTGTCGCGGCAGGCGCGCACGGCCTTCTCGATATCGGCGTGTACCTGCGAGGGCTTGAGCTGGTTGCCCGACTCGCACAGCGGAATCTCGACCCGCGTATACTCCAAGTCGACCAGCCGCTGCAAGGCGGCGGGCAGCGACGCCGTGGGAAAACATCCGGTGGAAGCCGCGACGAACACGATCACACTCCTTTTTTCTGCGGCGAGACGCCTTCAGGGGCTCTCTCCCTCCGGGAAAGATCAGGTGAAGAACGTCGGTTTGTGGGAACCGGTAGCTTACCCACGCGGGGCGGCATCTGGCAACCCGGCTTTGCCCGGCCCGGCGTGCCGCATAGAATAGACGTCGCGCAAATCAAGATCGCCGCGTTTCTTTACGACGATTCCGTGTTGAGGACCTGTTCGATGGAGCCGAATGCCGCCCCGCTGTCTGAGCCGACCACGCCGCAACGTTTTGGCCCGGGCGGTTCGGCTCCGCGCCGTGGCGGAGCCGGTCGGGTGCTGTTGCGGCTGCTGGCGGTGGCCAGCGCCGGCATGGTCTTGACGGCACTGCTCGCCGCGGCTGCCTTCGTGGGACTTGTCTCTTGGGAGGAAGACGATGGCATTCACGAGCAGCACCATTCGCTCGCTCGGTCGGGCAGCCAAAAAGTGGCGATCATCACGCTCGAAGGCACGATTCTCGACGGCGACGGTTTCGTGAAAAAGCAAATCGACCACATCCGCGACGATGAATCGGTCAAGGCGGTGGTGCTGCGCGTCAACTCGCCCGGCGGAACGGTGAGCGGCAGTGACTACCTTTACCATCACCTCCAACAGCTTTGCCGCGATCGTCAGCTTCCGCTGGTGGTAAGCATGGGCGGCATTGCGGCCAGCGGCGGTTACTACGTGGCGATGGCGGTGGGCGACACGCCGCGCACCATCTTTGCCGAGCCGACCACCTGGACCGGTTCGATTGGTGTCGTCATCCCGCACTACAATCTGGCCGGCCTGATGGAGAAGTGGCAGATCGAAGAAGACTCGATCAAAAGCCACCGCTTGAAGCAAATGGGCAGCCCCATGCGACTGATGACCGAAGAAGAGCGGCAGATTTTCCAGAGCCTGGTCGACGACGGCTTCACCCGCTTCAAAGAGGTCGTCAAATCGGGGCGACCCATGTTTCGTGCTGACGAAGCGGCGCTCGACAAGGTGGCCACGGGGCAAGTGTTTACCACGCGGCAGGCGCTGGCCGGCGGACTCGTCGATGAAGAAGGGTTTATCGAAGACGCCATCGACCGGGCGATCGAGCTGGCCGGTCTCGACAAAGAGCAGACCCGTGTGGTGAAGTACAAGCACTTCGGCGGCATTTTCGATGTGGTGCTGGGGGCCCGCAGCCAGGCCCGCGGCGCTTCACCGATCGGCGAGTTGGCGGCGCTGCTCGACCTGGCCACGCCTCGGGCCTATTACCTTTGCACCTGGCTGCCGCCCATCGCTTCGAACCGCGAATGACCGACCACCGCCCTCGGTCTGCGGAAGACGCCGATGGTTCGCCGGCCGCTCAAATCGAGCCTCGCCGTCGAGTTCCGCTGCATATCAAAATTCTTATCGGCCTGGTGCTTGGCGGCGTCATGGGGCTGGCCGGAAATGGCCTGGCCCGCCAGCCAGCCATGGCCGGCGCCACCAGTCCCGCAGATCTCGACGCCAATGGCCTCGACGATCGGCTCGATTGGCTCACGCTCAACGTGGCCGAGCCGGTCGGCAAAATCTTCTTGCGGCTGATGTATATGGTGGTGTTGCCACTGGTCTTTTCCGCCTTGGCCTTGGCGGTCGTCGAGATTGGCGACGTGCGACGGTTGGGTCGAGTGGGGCTGCGCACACTGCTCTTCACCGCGATTTTGTCGAGCATCGCCGTGCTTTTGGGCATTACGTTGGTGGGCATCGTCAAGCCCGGTCGCTCGCTGACGCCCGAGACGCGCGATCGCCTGGAGCAGCGCTATCGAGGCAAAGCCGCGGCCGCCAAAGCGGCAGAGCCCAAGCCGTTGCGAGCCATTCTGGTCGACATGTTCCCCGAGAATCCCTTGCAAGAGATGGTGGGCGCCATCGACGGCAGCTCGAAGGGCAACGGCATGTTGGCGGTGATGGTCTTTGCTTTGATCTTTGGAGCGGCCATCACCGCGGCGCCCGCCTCGTGCGCCACGCTGATCGCGTGGCTCGAAGGGTTGAACGCGGTCGCGATGGTGGTGATCGGTTGGGCAATGCGGCTGGCGCCGTTGGGCGCAGGCTGTCTGGTGTTTGCCATGACGGCGCAGCTTGGCATCGACGTACTGCTGGCGCTATTGTGGTTCGTGCTCACCGTGCTGACGGGCCTGGCGCTGCATCTGCTGGTCACCTATCCGGTGGTGTTGCTGGCCTTCAGTCGCGTATCGCCCCGGCGGTTTTTCGGCGACGTGCGTGAAGCGATGCTGGTGGCCTTTGGCACTTCGTCATCCAATGCCACGCTGCCCACCGCCTTGAGGGTGGCCGAGAGCGAATTGCGGCTGCCGAACGAAATCTCGCGGTTCGTGCTCACCATCGGAGCGACGGGCAATCAGAACGGCACCGCACTGTATGAGGGTGTGGTCGTGCTGTTCATGGCCCAAGTCTTCGGCCTCGAATTGAGTCTTGGCCAGCAAGTTCAGGTGGTGCTGATGTCGATCTTGGCCGGGGTGGGCACGGCGGGCGTGCCTGGCGGTTCGCTGCCGCTGATTGTGGTATTGATGCAAAGCGTCGGCATTCCCGGTGACGGCATCGGCATCATCCTGGGCATCGACCGCCTGCTGGATATGTGCCGGGCGGTGCTGAATGTCACCGGCGACTTGGTGGTGGCGACCTGCGTGGCGGGCGAACCACCGCACGGTTAAACAATCTCGCGGATCACCTGCCCATAGTTCAAAATTTCCACCGGCCGATTGGCCTCGTTGACGTACGACTTGTGGAAGTCGATGCCCAATTGGTGATAGATCGTGGCCAACACGTCTTGGTGGCTGATGGGCCGCACGCGGGGCGCTTCGGCCAGGGGGTCGCTTTCGCCCAGCACGATGCCCGGCTTCAGGCCGCCTCCGGCCAGCACCGTGGTGTAGACCATCGGCCAGTGATCGCGCCCGGCGTCTTTGTTGATCTTGGGCGTGCGGCCAAACTCGCCGCCGATCAGCAGCAGCGTGGTATCGAGCAGGCCCCGCTGGTCGAGGTCTTCGATTAAGGCCGAAAGGCATTGATCCCAGGGCGGGATGAGGCTGCGATGGGCGGTGAAGTTGTCCTTATGCGAATCCCATTGGCCATCGACGCGAACGGTGACAAAACGGGCGCCCGCCTCAACCAGCCGCCGGGCAAGCAGCATGCTCTGCGCGCCAAAACTTCGCTCGCCGTAACGCTCGCGCAGGGCCGCCGGCTCCTGGTTCATGTCGAAGGCTTCGCGGATGGCCGGACTGGTCACCAGCTCGAATGCCCGCTGGCTGAACTTGTCCATGCCCTCAATCGCCCCGCTGGCGTCGGCCTCGCGGCGGAAGTCGTCGAAGCGGGCCAGCATCGAGCGGCGGCGCTCCATGCGGGTCGCGTCGACGCCGTCGGGCAGAACCAGATTCCGCACCTTGAAGGCTGGGCTGGTGGGATAGCCGAACGTTTGAAACGGATTGTGCTCGACGCCCAGATACGCCGCGTTTGAGCTGCCCAGCGCGGTCATGGTGGCAATGTAGGGAGGAATGCCGCTGGCGCGCGGCCCCAGCTCTTTCGAGACAATGCTGCCGACGCTGGGAAACTCGTTGCCCGGATCGCCCTTCGTGGGCTTGTAACCGGTGAGCACGGTGTGGACTCCCTGGCCGTGCTCGGTCTGGTCGTGATAGACCGACCGCAGAATCGCGAGCTTGTGGCAGAGCTTCGCCAGCCGCGGCATATATTCGCCGACCTGGTAGCCGGGAATCGTGGTGTCGATGCCGGTAAACTCGCCGCGATATTCGACCGGGGCCTGGGGCTTGAGATCCCAGGTTTCCAAATGACTGGGTCCGCCCGCCTGAAAGACCACGATGACGCTGCGTTTGTCGCTTTCGGGCGAAGCGGCCGCTTCGCGCCGCAGCAGATCGGCCAAGGCGAACCCGCCGAAACTTACCGCGCCGGCATGCAACAGGCGGCGGCGCGAAACCGCCGGCTGCGGCATGGCGCCGGCGTGGGGTCGAGCGAAAATGGGGTGGAGGAACATGGCAGGGTTAGTAGCAGGCACACTCTGTGTGCCGTGGCTTTCTCGCTTCAGGGTGTCCATCGGACTGCGACCAGGGCTCGAATAAAGCAACGGCACACGGAGTGTGCCTGCTACTTTACCGATTAAACACAAACTCCTTGCTATTCAACAACGTCCACAGCAAATCTTCCACCGCCGTTTGCCGCGGCTCGGCGGCGTCGATCAACCCCACCGCGTCTTTCAATTCATCGGCGGTCGGCAGCCGGCTCATCGTCCGCAAATAAAGCTCTTCGACCATTTCTGCCGTCGGCTTGTTCTCTTTGATCAGCTTCGCCACCGTGCCCTCCGGGCTGGCAAGGTCGCGCTGCAGTTCCGGCGAGAACATCAAGTAAAGCACCTGCGAGAGATTCGGCTCGATGCGCGTCTCGCACACGCAAGGCGTATCGCGCCGCGAGCGCCCGAAGATGTCGAGAAAGTCGCTCGCCTCGGCTTCGTTCGGCAGCTCGATTGCCCGCTTCGCCTCGGCAAACTGGTTGAACTTGGCCGGCATGCCCGTCGCCGAGCTGACGGCGTCGAGCAGCACGTGCGGCGCCAACCGTTGCGGATAATGCCGAGCGTAATTCTGCCGATCGTCGGCGTTGTCGGCGGTGGGTAGCGAGCTCAGGCCGTAGACGCGCGACTTCATCACCGTCTTGGTCAAATGCTTCACGTCAAAACCATGCTCGATGAAATCGGCGGCCAAGGCGTCGAGCAAGGCGGGATTGGTCGGGGGATTGGTGGCACGCAGGTCGTCGACCGCTTCGACCAAGCCGCGCTTGAGGTAGTGCCCCCACACGCGGTTGCAGATGGCCCGCGCAAAGTAAGGATTGTCTTTAGCCACCAGCCAATCGACCAGCTTTTGCCGCGGGTCTTCGCCCTCCACGTAGGCATACTCTGGGCCGCCGAACGGCTTGGGCTGCACGGTTTGGCCGGTACGCGGGTTGGCGATCTCGCCCTCTTCCTTCACACCCACTGTCTTGACCGTGCCGTACGGCATGGCATCGACCCGCGCGAAAAACGCCGCGAACTGCCAATAATCGTTCTGCGAAATCCGCTCGAACGGGTGGTTGTGGCAGTTGGCGCACGAGACACGCAGGCCCAGAAATACCTGGCAAGTGTCTTCCACTCGGTTCTGGCTGCTGTTGAGCTGGCGATACCAGTCCATCTGCGGATGATCTTCCAACTTGCCCGTCACCGCGATCAGCTCTCGCGCGAACTTATCGAACGGCATGTTCTGGGCGAAGGCCGCCCGCAGCCAGGCCGAGAACTTGACGCTGTTGTCTTTCTGCGCGCCGTCGAGTTGCTTGTTGCGCAGAATGTCTCCCCACTTCTGGCCCCAATAGACGGCGTACTCGGGACGGTCGAGCAGTCGATCGACCAGCCGGTCGCGTTTGTCGGGCGAGGCGTCGGCCAGAAACTCGCGCGTTTCTTGCGGCGTGGGTAGCGTGCCGATGCAATCGAGAAACGCCCGCCGCAAAAACTCGGCGTCGCTGGCCTCGGAGCTGGGCGCCAAGCCGAGCTGACGCCATTTGTCGAGCACATGACGATCGATAAGTCCTTTCGGCTCAAACCCCGCATAGGCTTGCTCGGGCAAATCCTGCCGATAAGGAACCGAAAGCCGCGCGATGGCCACGATGCCCATGTAGCGCACCGTGATGGCCGCGTCGCCGCGCGGGCCGAGCGATCGCACTTGTCCCTCGCCCGACACTTCCAAATGCGCCGGCTGCTGGCTGAAGTATTCGGCGGTGGCGGTCACGTCTCGCGTCGAGCCGTCGGAGTAATGCGCGGTGACATGGAGCGGCAGCGTTTCGCCGGCAGACACAAGCCGCTCGGCCGGCTCGACGGCAATTCGCACCAGCGTCGGATCGCGTTCATCGCCCCAAGGCGTTCCCTGAGCGATCCAGTGCCGCAGCAATTGGTAGGCGGGCGATTCTCGCTCGAACCGCACTCCGCCGCCGTGGGCCACCTGCCCGGTGGCCTTGAGCAGCATGAGCGACTCATCGGGAGCGGTCCACGAGACGCGCCGCCCCAAACCCTCGTCGGCCAGGGCCGCATAGTCGGCTGCCGGGTCGAACGCCAGCAGCGACAGCTTAAAGCCGTTTTGCCCGCTGCCGCGCCCGTGGCAGCCGCCGCTGTTGCAGCCATGCTTGGTGAGCAGCGGCAAGACGTCGTTGGTAAAGTTGAGCGGACGCTCGGGCGAAGCTGCGTCGGGCATCGCTGCCGCGATCGCCGGGCCCATGCACCATCCGAGCGCGAGCCAGACGGCCGCAATCGTTCGGCGGTGAGGGCGAAACCGGCGGGACATCGAACGTCGGCGGGAGGTATGGCGGGCGGGGCTAGCAACTACGCGCTGCGGCAGCTTCGTATTTTAGCAGGATCGGCAACGTTCGCAAATTTAAGCGGAAACACCAAAAATCGTCGTGCATTATCGGTGTCCGCGTTTAGCCACGGACTGCTCAGGCAGCCGCGCCGGAATGCCCTGTAACATTCCGCGGGCACTGAGGTCCTCGTCCACGTCGGGCCAATGCACTCCCTCGCCGTGACCAAGAATCTCAAAATTGTTACGCTGTTCGGGTGTGGCGCCTGCCAGCCGCCAAGACCATACCAGCGGCACGCTAATTGTCCGCCCGTCTGCGAGCTGAGCGACGATCAATTCGTCCGTCACCTCAAGCGACAAAATCCGAGGGTCACTATTGGCCGCAATGTTCATCCCAGGCCAGTATAGCGTCCGATGGATTCGGCATCATAGTCCTTTGACCACTCCAATTGGCATGCGTTTTTATGGCTCGGCGAAAATTTCATGACCGTCGCGTCTTGATCACCGGCGCTTCAAGCGGTATCGGCCGCGCGCTGGCCATCGCGCTGGCTGGCGCCGGGGCCAAGCTGGTGTTGAACGCCCGGCGTCACGATCGTTTGCAAGCCGTGGCGGGCGAAGTACGGGCGGCCGGCGGGCAGGTCGTGCTGAGCGCCGGTGATGTGACGGTGGCCAGCGACCGGGCGGCGGCGCTCGCGGCGGCCGAGCAACATTTCGGCGGACTCGATATCTTGGTGAACAACGCGGGCGTCAGCGCCTGGGGCCGCTTCGACGAGGCCACGCCCGAGCGACTGCGGCAGATCATGGAAGTGAACTTGTTCGCGCTGGCCGAGATGACCCGCGCCGCCCTGCCGCTGTTGGCCCGCGGCCGCGAGCCGCTGGTGGTGAACATCGCGTCGATTCTCGGCCATCGCGGCATTCCGCTGCAAAGCGAGTATTGCGCCAGCAAGTTCGCCGTGCGCGGGCTCAGCGAAGCACTGCGGGCCGAGCTGGCTAAGCAACGAATCGACGTGTTGGTGGTCAGCCCCGGCAGCACCGAAAGCGAATTCTTCGACCATCTACTCGAAAAGACCGGCGAGATGCCCTGGCCTGCGCAGCCCAAGACTCCCGCCGCGGTGGTCGCCCGGCAGATCGTGCGGGCCATCGAGCGCGGCTCGCACGAGATCGTGACCAACCGCCGCGGCAAGCTGCTGGTATGGCTCAACCGGGTTGCTCCACGCCTGGTCGATCGCTGGATGGAGCGATATGGCTCGCTTCGGTAGGCGGAGATTTTTGAACAGAAGGCAACGAAGAAAACGAAGCAAGAGCACGATTAATACCCGCGCAAATGGCATCGTAGGATGACCTTCCTAGGTCGTCCAAGAACGCCGTGCAAGTCATGGGACGATCTAGGAAGGTCATCCTACGAAGTGCGTCTCGCAATGTGCCGGCCGTGAACCCCCTACGGTGTTTTTCGCTGATTTGACCCGCCAGGCCGCGTCGATAGAATTCTGGTACGTATTGAGCGATCGAATGGGTTTTCGCCGCGAGGTGCCGTGATGGATGTCGAACTACGTTATTGCTCGGTTTGAAACTACGAGCCCAAGGCTGTCAGTTTGGCAAGCCGAATTCTCTCTGAGTACAAGCAACAGATCTCGAGCCTCAAGCTGGTGCCCTCCGGCGGGGGTTGCTTCGAGTTGACGCTCAACGGCGACCTGGTGCACTCCAAGCTCAAGACTGGCGAGTTTCCCGATGAAGGACGCATTTTAGGCGTCGTCGGCAAGCGGCTGAAGTAGCGCAATCGCGTCAGGCGCGCGACAGAAAATCGCCGCTGCGCGTGTCGACTTTCACCAGCTCTCCCTCGGCGATGTACTCGGGCACCTGAATCGTCAGGCCCGTCTGCAGCGTCGCCGGCTTGGTACGACCGGTGGCCGAGTTGCCCCGCACATAGGGATCGCACTGCGTGACCTTCAGCGCCACCGTTTGCGGTACGTCGATGCCCACGCACTGCTCGTTGTAGATCAACGCAAAGACGCCGTCCAAGTCCTCGGTCAGATACCTGGCCTCTTCTTCCAGATCACCGACAGGCAGCGAATACTGATTGAAATCGGTCTGGTCGAGAAAGTGTACGTGCGCGCCGTCGGCGTACATAAATTTGATGGGCCGGCGCTCGAAATCGGCCTCAGGCAACGAATCGCCGCCGCGCAGCGTGATGTCGACCTTTTGTTTGCTGATCAGGTTGCGGGCGCGGTACTTGTAAAAGGTAGCCGCTCCGCGCGCCGTGGGACTATGTACGTTGACCGTCTCGATGATGCAGGGCGCGCCGTCGTAGTTGACGATCAGCCCCCGTTTAATATCTTTCGCGAGCATTTTCCATCCGTTCTTACAGCAGCGTGCCCGATTGCGGATCGACGCCCACGCCGTCGGTCAGCTCGACCAGGGCGTCGAGCACGACCAGCAGGGCACTAGGATCGAAGACTTCGTCGTTTTCGTCGCTCGACATATCTTCGGCCATGATTTCGAAGTGCATGATCTCGAATCGGGCGTCGCATGCCTTGAGCCTGGCCAGTCTGTCGCGTTCGGCCCGGTCCGACCGCAGTTGCTGCGTGAGTTCTTCGACTTGCAAGGTCACTTCGTCGCCGCTGTGATAGTCGATTTCCAGGGCCGAGTAATCGCCGGGCGACTGCACGTTGATCGCCTCGATGCGGCCTTGGTCGTCGGCTTCCTGCCCGCTGAACTGGAGGTGCGCGCCGACCTTGCGCACCGCTTTTTCGACAGCGCCGAGCGAGGGACGTTTCTCAGAGGGGAAGAGCACGAAGTAGGTCTCGCGCCATTCGTAGCGGTCGTCGGTGCTCATGATCCGTCACCTAGTGCCAGCTTTCGTCTTCTTCTTCATCCGCGGGCCCGGCGCCGCCGGCCCAGTCTTCGAGCGCTTCGAGCAACTGATCGCGCTCTTTGTGACTGGCCCAGACCACCTCGCCCTGCTCGAGGCGCACCTCGTAACAGCCCTCGCGTTGGCAGGAATCGGAGCCGCAGAAATGCGGCGTCGCGGCCACCCAGACCACACGATACAGCGGAACATGCTTGTCGTCGACAATACAAAACACAGACATGGCTTCGCCTCCTGTCAGGCGGATTTTCCCGTTTCGATCGAGCCCCGTTCCATCGCGCCTAGTTCTATGGAGCGCAGCGTGGCGGCCTCGACGGCGGCCATCAGCGCCCCGCGCACGCCGGCGGCCTCCAAGGCGTGCAGGCCGGCCATGGTCGTGCCGCCGGGGCTGGTTACCTGGTCTTTGAGCGCCGCCGGATGTTCACCCGACGCCACCACCAACTCGGCCGCGCCGCGCACGGTTTGGGCCGCCAACATTAAGGCGATCTCGCGGGGCAGACCCATGCGAACGCCGCCGTCGCTGAGCGCTTCGATCATCAAGTAGACAAACGCGGGACCGGAGCCGGAAAGCCCCGTCACCGCGTCGAGTAGTTTTTCTTCGACCTGAACGGCCCGGCCCACCGCCGCCAGCAGCCGCCCGACCAGTTCGCCGTCGTCGGCAGTCGCGCCGGGGCCGAGGCAATACGCGCTGGCGCCCTGGCCTACGAGGCACGGCGTGTTGGGCATGACGCGCACCAGACGCGGGCCGCTGTCCAGCAGCCGCGAAATGGCCGCCAACGGCACTCCTGCCGCCACCGAGATCACCAGGTGCCGCTCGGTCAGCCGACCGGCGAGTGGCCCCAGCGCGGCCGCCATCTGCTGCGGCTTCACCGCCAGGAACACGCAATCCGAACCGGAGACCACACGTTCATTGTCCGAGGTCGTCGCCGCGCCCGTCGCACGCGCGAATTGCTCGGCTGCCGCGGGCGAGGGATCGCTGGCAATCATCTGGGCGCGATTGGCCAATCCGCGATCGAGCAAACCGCGGGCAAGCGCCGTCGCCATTCTTCCCGCGCCGATAAATCCAAAGCGAGTTGCTGCCATCGTTTGATGAGCCTATGCCAAACCAGCCGCGGCGACAATAACCGCCTCAGTGCCAAGCGTCGGCGCCCGGACGCGCCCGAATCGGAGTGGCCCGGCGCAAACATTTATCCATCTTAACTTTATGGCATCGACCGAGGCAAGAAACCGGTCTGGACGGGCTGCGGCCTTTTTGAGACACTCACCGGCCAATTCTCATCGCGCACTCAGGCAAAAAGGTCTTGGCCATGATGATTTGCTGCCGCCCTCAGACCCGCAGACGCCGACTGGCGCTGATTGTGTTGCTGGGCGTGTGGGCAGTGTCGGCCGTAGGCTGTGCCAGCGGGGGTAAGCGCGGCTGGTTCTCCAAAGAACCCGAGCCCCCGAAGACCATCGCCGACTTCATGAAACAGCCGCGACCGAAATAGGGGCGCAAAACCAATTGACCGCCCATCAGGCTTGCGCGAACGGCTCTACCGGCGAAGTGGAGCCCAGAAAATAATAGCGCGGGCGGCCCTCGATGACCTCGAGCTCATAGACGGCGATGCTGGTGGTGACCATATTATCGGTTGCCGGCAAACCCGCCAGCATCCGGTAAACGTTGCGGTTCACCGGCAAGGCCACGGTGTCGGAGAGCGCTTCGGGCAGAGCCACGACCTGCCGGTGACCGTCAAACGGTCCGCCAATGAATTCCACGCGATTCGTCGTCGATTGCATGATTGAGTTCCCCGTAATCAGCCGCCCTTCGTTCCGTTTCGTTGACTGGCCGGTTTCCCAGTCGAAGCACTTGGCGTGCCTAACTTCAGGCAGGGCGGAGGCGATGAGCGCAAATGCTTAGCATGTATCGACAAACAATGCCGGCCGCCTCAAAAAATGTTGCCCGCATCACCTGTGCGTTTCTGGCACTGCTGGCCCCTGCCGGGCCAATCGGCTCGGCCACGGCTGAACCCATCGACGCCGACGTTCTCTTAAGCGGCGGAATGGTCTACGAGGGCACCGCCGCCGAGGGTTTCGTCGGCGATGTGGCGTTCAAAGCTGGGCGAATCGTAGCCATCGGAACCTTCGAGGTGGGGCGCGTGGGGCAAACGATCGACTGTCGCGGTTGCATCGTCTGCCCGGGATTCATCGACCTGCACAACCACAGCGACCGATCGATCCTCGATCCAGCCACCCGCGCCAACGTGAACTTCGTCACTCAAGGCTGCACGACCGTCATCACCGGAAACTGCGGCTTCGGCCCGATTGAAGTTGCGAAATATCTAGACGAGGTAGACCGCAACGGAGCGGGTACGAACGTAGGGCATCTCTTGCCGCACGGCGCGTTGCGCGCGGCGGTTCTGGGAAGCGAGCGCCGCCCCGCCACCGCCGACGAATTGGCCAAGATGGAATCGCTCGCCGAGCAAGCGATGCGCGAAGGCGCTTGGGGAATGACCACCGGGCTGATCTATGTTCCCGGAACGTACGCCGATACGGACGAGTTGGTGAGAATCGCCAGCGTGGTGGCCAGGTATCACGGCATTTACGCCAGTCACGTGAGAAACGAAGGGACCGGCCTGATCGATGCCGTGCGCGAGGCGCTTCAGATCGGCGAACGTTCCGGCGCCTCGGTTCACGTTTCTCATCTCAAGGCGAGCGGTCGCAATGCTTGGGGACAAGTGCGCGTGGCGGCCGATCTGATCGAGCGCGCGCGCACGGCTGGGCAAACCGTGACTGCCGACCAGTATCCGTATGTGGCTTCTTCGACTTCGCTGGAGGCGATGCTTTTCCCCGCTTGGGCGCGCGAAGGCGGCAGAGACGCGCTCGTCGCCCGAATGGACGATGCCGAGCAACGCGCCAAAATACGCCAGGCGGTGGCTGAGGAACTCGCCGCACACGGACGCATTGTATTGGCGTCGTGCGCGGGGCGGCCCGAATGGGTCGGCAGCAGTTTAGATGAAATCGCGACCCGCGATAACCGCGCGGTGCTCGAGGTGGCGCTCGAAGTCCAGCGATTGGGCGGAGCCGGAGCCATTCACTTCGGCATGGACGAGCAAGACGTGCGATATGTGATGACCCTGCCCTGGGTGGCCACCGCTTCCGATGGCGGGGCGATGGTGCCCGGCAGCGAGCATCCGCACCCGCGCAACTTCGGCACCTTCGCTCGCAAAGTCGGGCGGTATGCGGTCGAAGAGCAGGTGATCAGCGTGGCCGCCGCCATCCGCAGCGCCACCGGCTTGCCCGCTGATATTCTCGGGCTTTCCGACCGCGGATACCTACGCAGCGGCTATTGGGCCGACGTGGTGGTGTTCGATCGGGCGGCATTTCGCGACCGGGCCACGTTTGACCGTCCGTGCCAGTTTTCGGCCGGGGTCCGCTATGTATTTGTGAGCGGTCAGCCGGCGTTGTTCGAGGGCATGGCCACGGGGGGGCTGTTTGGGCGGTCTCTGCGGCATGAAAGCCGCCGCTGACACCGCTTGCACAGATGCCGGGGTACGACAAGGTGACGCGGTCGCCGGGCCTTTTCGCGGACCACGGATCACTGGGGGGCGACGCGCCGCCCCGATTCTGTTAGACTTTGGTCCTGGCAACGGTGCAGAGCGCCGGGGCAGGCCCGCCATGCTCGCCGTGCCGCTGTGGGCGACCGTGCGCGCTCGCCTCTCGCTTGTCAAGCTCCGGATTGAGCGCAGTCGCCGTGGCGGATCGCGGACTGCCGTTCAAGTGGCGGAAAGGGATCAGGTTTTTGCCAATGGCATCATCGGCGACGAGTGTGGCCAGAGTTCGAGGAGGCATGATCGGCCTCTTCTTGCTCTTCGCCGGCCTTTATTTCGTCCAAGGAATGAACGAAACGGCCACCGGCCTGATCACCCAGCCTCTCTACTCGATCCTCAAACAATGGAAGAGCAACCCCGGCCAGATGACCACCTTTGTGGCCCTGCTGGGACTGCCCTGGTGCCTGAAACCGGTCTACGGGCTGCTTTCCGATTTTGTGCCCCTGGCCGGCTACCGGCGGAAAAGCTATTTGCTGGCGATGGGCGCCGTCACCAGCGTCTGCTTCGGCGGATTGTATTGGTTGATGCCGCTGCCCGTCGGCGCACGCTGGCTGTTGTTCATCACGCTGTTGGTGCCGACGCTGGCGGTCACCTTCGCCGACGTGGTGCTCGACGCTTTAATTATCGAAACTGGCCAGCCTCGCGGCATCACCGGGCGTTTGCAGTCGGTGCGCTGGGGCGCCAGCTATGCCGCCACGATCGTCACGGGCAAATTGGGCGGCAAGCTCTGCCAAGACCACCACGAAAAGTGGGCGTTTTTGATCTGCGGGGCGCTGGCCGCGGTGGCATTCATCGTCTCGCTGGTGTGCGTGCGCGAACCGCGCGTCGTGGCCGTCGATGACGACCTGCCGACGATTCGCGCCACGCTCGCTCAGGCGTTTCGCTCGCCACCTATCTGGTTTGTGGGCGCTTTTCTGTTTGTCTGGCATTTCAATCCCTTTACGCAGTCGGTGCTCTATCTGCACATGACCGAGCGACTGCGAATGCCCGAAACCGTCTATGGCGACACGATCTCGCTGCTGGCGATTGGCTCGATTGTGGCCTGCGCCGGTTACGGGTTTTATTGCCGGCTGGTTCCCATGCGGTGGATGGTGCCCGTATCGGTGGTCAGCGGCATGGTCAGCACGTTGGCCTATTGGTTTTTGGCCGGCAACACCAGCGTGATGGTGATCAGCCTGATCGTGGGCTTCACCTATATGACGGCCAACATGATCCAATGCGACCTGGCCGCGCGGGCCTGTCCGCTGCACGCGGCCGGCACGGTGTTTGGCGTGTTCATGGCGCTGTGCAATGTGAGCACGCTGCTGTCGACCTGGATCGGCGGCTATTGCTATCAGTGGTGTGTGAACGTCTTTGGCGGCTACGAGAGCGGTTTCCGAGCGGTACTGGTGATCGGCGCCGCGTTCATGCTGGCCTCGTGGGCGGTCGCGCGAAAAATCCCGCACCATCTAATCGCGCAGTGACGAATCGCGCAGTGACGAATCGCGCAGTGACTAATTGCGCAGTGACTAATTGCGCAGTGAGCGCATCTCATGTTTGGCGTCTGTAGGGAACGGACTCTGTGCCGTTCCGTGAACTGCGGATCAGCATCATTCCGCCCTCGGCAGCGGGTACAATGGAGACGATGGATGCAGTCGCATTGACCGCCGCGCTAAAGCAGGAGGCGCGCCGGTTGGGTTTTGAATTGGTGGGCGCCTGTCCGGCGGTGACGCCGCCGGGCATCGAGCGATTTCAGTCATGGCTCGCCGCGGGCTATGCCGGCGAAATGGCCTACCTGGGCGACCGGGCAGCCGCTTATGAGCACCCTCGCCATGTGCTCGATGGCGTGCGTAGCCTGCTCCTCTTGGCCACCAATTATCGCACGCGGCAACCCGCCGCTGCCGGCGCTGGGCAGGGCCGCATCTCGCGATACGCCTGGGGCGACGACTATCACGACCTCATTCACGACCGACTCAAGCGACTGATCGCTTTCTTTCACGAGTGTCTGCCGAGCGGCAAAGCCCGCGGCATCGTCGACACCGCGCCACTGCTGGAACGCGAATTCGCGCAGCTCGCTGGACTCGGCTGGGTGGGCAAAAATACCTTGCTGCTGAACCCGCGGCTGGGGAGTTGGTTCTTTCTGGCGGCGCTGCTCACCGACTCCGAACTGGCCTATGACGATCGCTACACCGCCGACCACTGCGGCACCTGCCGTGCTTGTCTCGACGCTTGCCCGACCGATGCCTTCGTTGCGCCGTATGTGCTCGATAGCCGCCGTTGCATCAGCTATCTGACCATTGAGCTGCGCGGAATGATCCCCGCGGAGCTGCGCGAAGGGGTGGGCAATTGGGTTTTTGGTTGCGATGTGTGTCAAGACGTATGCCCGTGGAACCACAAGGCGCCGGCAACCGACGAGACGTCGCTCCAGCCCGCCGCCGATGCCAACCCGCTCGAGTTGGCGCCGTTGTTCGAGCTCGACGACGCCGGGTTCCGCGCCCGCTTCCGGCATACCCCATTGTGGCGCGCGAAGCGTCGCGGGCTGCTGCGCAGCGCGGCGCTGGCGCTGGGCAATCAGCGGCATGCCGCCGGCCTGCCGGCGCTGGCGCGCGGCCTCAACGACCCCGAGCCGCTCATCCGCTCGGCGTGCGCGTGGGCGTTGGGGCAGCTTGTTGGTGCGCCGGGGCGCGAGGCGCTGCTCGCGCGCCAAGCGATCGAGGCTGACACCGACGTGCGCACTGAAATCGCCGAGGCGCTGAGCACCGGTCAGGGTGAGACTCGCTGCGCTCGGCCCCCCTAGGCGTCAAGTGAAGCGGGCGACGGCGTGTCTTCTCACTAGGGAACGCCCTCCGTGGCGTTCCGCGAGAGGCGAAGCGACACCTATTCGCAGTGCATGGAACGCCACGGAGGGCGTTCCCTACAGACGTTTTGCTGTGAAATCACCTTAACTTGATCATACGGGGGCTCGCTGCGCTCGGCCCGCCTTGCGCCTCAAGGTGAATAAATTACTGACGGCGGCGACCGAAGCCAAATGCGGCGCCCGGCGGCAGATCGAGCTTCTCGCCCTGCATCTTGGTAAACTGCTCGCGCTGTTCGGCGGTCAAGACGGCCAGCGACTGCTCATTCGACTCCTTCATGATCTCTTGCATTTTTTCCTGGCCGCCTTGGTTCTGGAAATTCTCGCGAATCTTGTTGCGCGATTCCTCGCCGATGGTGTTGAGCCGTTGCTTCTGCTCGGCGCTCAACTTCAACTCGGCGGCCACCTTCTCGTCGTGCAGTGCGCGAGCGCCTTGCGCTTGCAATACAATCTGCCCGAGCCGATCCGATTGCTCCTTATTGAGGATCTTGCCAGCTTCGTCCGCCGCGGCTTTGGTCTTCTCGCCCATCTCCGCAAATTTCTTTTGCCGCTCCTCATCGCTGACGTTGCCCAGCCCGCCGCGCAGCTCTTGCATCTGGCTGCGATATTCGTCGGTCAGCTTGGCGAGCTTGGTCGTCTGCTCGTCGCTTAGCTTCAAGGCGGCTTGCACCTCGGAAACCGCGAGCAAATTCACGCGCATTCCGTCGGTCGAGCCGCCAAACGGTCCGCCGCGGCCTTGAGCCTGGGCTTGTGAGCCAACAGCGAATACGGCGAAGCACATCCATAACGTGGTTTTGATCGGTCGCAAAGCGGACATACGACAACTCCTCAGGCGGTGTGAAGTGAAACGGAAACTACAGACAAACGGCGCGACAGCGCCGGCATGATAGTACCCCGAAAGGCCGGAAAGGTTTCGCGCAAAAACTCCAAAACCGTCAATTTTCCGGTTACCGCCTAGCCCGGATGATTCATCAGCCCCTGGGGGTCCGAACGACGGTGACGTCACACCCACCCGAAGCGCAAGCGAGGCAAGTTCGTTACGAGTCCTCGCTTGCGCTTTTTGGTGTTGCGCTTTTTACTGCCACGGAGTGGCAACAGAGTTTAGCCGTGGGCGCCAGCCCGCGGAAAAACGGCCAATATTCGTGGAAGCCGCGGAGCGGCGGCGGAGAGCACCACGCCACGCTCTGTCGCCGCTCCGCGGCGGAACGTCGAAAAGCGCAACATCAAACTTGCGCTTCGGGTTAGTGTGGACTGATGATCCGGGCCCTGCTCGTTGTCGACGCAAACCATACGGGGGGGACGCGCCCCAAGTCCTGTCCCTTGTGGTCATAAACCACGCCCGGGCACAGATATCCGCCCGGCGCGGCTTATCCCTCGTTGTTCTACACAAGTCGCAGCTCATTTCTATGGGGTCGCAGGGCGGGGGACGTTCCGGACCTGAGCCGGCTTTAGCCGGGCTTCTCAACCTGGCTTTAGCCAGTTGAGCGGCGCCCCACGGCTAAAGCCACAATCGAGAAGCCCGGCTGAAGCCG
>DASVHB010000053.1:0-6953 GCA_036379195.1 Pirellulales bacterium | reverse complement strand
CCAGTTCGGCGGCGAAGATTTTGCCGTCGCCGTCAGTGTCGATCGTGGCGAAATCGGCCGCCAGGCCCGCGGCGCCGGCTAACTCCTTCTCGTCCAGATAACCGTTGCCGTCGCCGTCGAAGTTTTGCAGCCGCGGCCCCTGGTCATTGTTTTTCGAGGGATCGCGATTGTTTCGCCGCAGCGTCAGGCTGGCGTCGGCCAGCGATACCTCCCAACTGCCGTCGGGCAGCTTTTTGAGCGACGCATCGGCGCTGGCGGCGGTCTGCGAAGCTGCCTCTGTCTTTTTCGGGCGAGAGCGGCGAAACGGGCTGGTCCGCGAGCCGCTCGACTGTACCCGGCCCAACTCGACCTTTAGTTCCAGGTCGGGCGTACCGTGACAGAACCGCTGCAGCGTCTGGCCGGCGATCGCCTCATCCGCCGCGATCTGCAATCGCGATTTTTGCGCTTCGGTCGGCAACCACTCGGCCTGTTCGCCAGCGGTCGCCAATTGGCCGTCGCCGTTGCGGTCGTAGCGTGCGACGATCATTTGGCAAACGTCGCCCATATCGGCCCCGGCAGGCAACAGCACCACCGGTCCCGCCGAAGGCAACCGGTCGGACTGTTTTTCTTCCTGCCTTTGCACCGAGGCGGCCAGCGAGGCGTTGGGGGCGTCAGCCAACTCGCCCTGGGTCAGGCTTTCGTCGTCGTTGAAATCGCGGATCCGCAGTTTCGCTTCAGCCTGATCTAATTCAGCGGCGATCAATTGCCGGTCGCCATCTTCGTCGAGCAACGGAAACAGCGCCTGGCCGGCGGTGGTGCGACCCAAGCCGACCGCCACGGTAAAGGGCGGCGCAACGCGCTCGAAATAGTCTTCCAGCGCTGCTTGTGTGAGCCTTCCGCCCGAAGCTTCGGCCAAGTGGCTCAGGCCCGCGCGCGCTTGCGCTACATCTTGGCCCAGATAAACCGCGGCGGCGCTCGCCAGCGCCTCGATGGTGTCAGGCTTTTCCGCGGCGAACGCATCAGACGCGGGCGCCGACAGCAGCACGTCGCCATCGCCGTCGACGTCCGCCTCAGCGAACAGTCGCTGGATATTAGCCCGCCAGATTTCCCGAAATGGCTTGCCGTCGATCGTCACGTGCAGCCGCACCCACACCGGCCGCAGGGGGCCCAGAAAGAGCAGGTCTTGGGCGTCATCGGGCGGAGCCGTAAGTTCTTCACCGAGACTGATCGATGTCAATGCAAAAAGCACGGCGACCGCCCATGCCAGCCGGGTGGCTGGGGCAGAGCCTTGGCGATGCCACGGAAAAGGCACCTGAAAGCGATGCACCAACGTTTGATCGCCGTCCTCAACATGCGCGAACCTTGAGGGCCGAACGAAAGTACCGGTTCCTCTTCTCTGTTCACCGTGATGCATGGCGCATTCGTCAGCCGCCGCAGACACGATCTGAATCAATGAACCGTTCGCCATCGCTCGTTCGCTGAAGAGACGCTGTCGCCAACTGCCACAAACAGAGAAGAGGCACCGGTACCTTGGCGGAGATCGATCCGCGGAGTACCATCATGCCGGGGCATCGCCAAGGCTCTGCCCCAGCCACCCGACCAAATCGAAAATCCAAAATCGAAAATCCAAAATCTAGCCGAGCGCTTCCACCATCGGTTTCGCGTCGGGGTTCACCACTTTGATCGGCCGGCCGATGTTCGAGATGTTGCTGGTTTCGCGATCGATGCCCAGCGCCATGCAGACGGTGGCCAACAGGTCGGCAACCGTCACCGGGCGGTCCTCGACCGTCGTGCCATCGGTACTGGTGCGGCCGATCACTTGCCCGCCGCGAATACCGCCGCCAGCCAATACGGTGCTCCAGGCCGCGGGAAAATGATCTCGCCCGCCGCTGGCATTGATGGCCGGCGTGCGACCGAATTCGCCCATCCAGACAATCGTGGTTGTTTCCAACAGGCCCCGCTCTTTCAGTTCTTGCAAGAGCATGCTCCAGCCGCTATCGAGCGCGCCCGACAGGCGGCGGACCGCGGCGAAATTGTCGATATGCGTGTCCCAGCCCAGGGCCATGTCGTTGCCGTCGACTCCGCTGAGCGTGACCTCGACAAACGGCACGCCGCGCTCGACCAGTCGCCGCGCCAGCAAACAGCCCTGGCCGAAACGATGCCGGCCATAGGCGTCGCGGATCGCATCCGGCTCGTCGTCGAGATTGAAGGCCCGGCCCGCCTCGCTTTGCATCAGCCGCACCGCGCGGTCGTAGGCGATGCGGTGCCCCAAGGCCAGCGGCACCTGGTGCCGTCCCACAAAGCGGTCGTTCAATGAACCGAGCAGTTCCAACCGCCGCGGCACCTGGTTGGCCGCCTCGTCGTTCGGTTCAAGATCGGCCACTTTCAGGCCATAGTTGTCTTCGCGCGAGCCGCCGCCGGCCGTGCCGTCGCCCACCAGCAGCGGGTCGTATTCCGAACCGAGAAAGCCGGCGCTAAAAGCTTGCGGACTGAAGAACCGATACGGCCCGATGCTCACAAAATTGGGAATCTCGGCAGCCGGGCGGCCCAGTTCTTTGGAGACCACCGAGCCCAGCGTGGGATAGCGGATAGGCCCTTGCGGCAAGTAGCCGTTGCGCATCAGGTAGGTGCCGCGGCTGTGATCGCCTTCCTTGGTGGTCATCGAGCGGACAATCGCCAGGTGCTCGGCATATTTGGCCAGGTTCGGCAGATGCTCAGAGATTTTGATGCCCGAGATGCTGGTGTCGATGGGCTTGAATTGTCCGCCGTTGGCGTGGCCGGGCTTGAGATCGAAAGTATCGAGTTGGCTGGGCCCGCCGGCCATCCAGAGCAGAATGCACGAGCGGCCTCGGGTGGTCGGCTGCGAGTTGTCGGCCAGCGCCTCGAGCCAGTCCGACATCGAGCAGGCGGCGAAGCCCGCCGTTGAAAGCCGCAGCCAATCGCGCCGCGAAAGATACTCCCACTGGTTTTTACGAGTCACGGGGCGTTCCTTTCCTGTAGGGTAGGCCGAGTGCAACGAGTACCACCGTCCCTTTGACCGTCTAATTAAGTTTCGAACAGAAGGCAACGAAGGAAGCGAAGAAGAAAAGACGTGACCCTTCGTTGCTTCCTCTCTCCTTCGTTTTCTTCGTTTCCTTCTGTTCAAAAATGTTCTTGCGTGGTCGGCGCGTAGCGCCTCACCGCAAGGTCAGATTTAATGGTTGAAAATAAACTCCGCACTGTTGAGCAATGCCCAAAACACGTCGGCCAACGCCTGATTCTCGTCGGCAGATTGTTGCACATAGTCGAGCAGCAGCTTCGACTCGTCGGCGTCGGGTCGGCGACTGAGCGTCGCCAGACACAGGGTTTCGATTCGCCCGGCGGTGTCGAGCACAGGCAATTCGATAATGGCCGACATGATCTGGCTGCGATCGAGATTGGTGGCGTCGGCCGTGAACACGCCGTTCATCAACGACAGGGCCTGCGGTATCGAAGTCTGCGCTTCGCTGCGGCGGGCGCTTTGATCGGCGAATTTGGCGAGAAACTGGTCGCGTACGCTGTCATTGCCAAACGGATTTTGCGGCTGCTGTGCCGTGTTGCCATCTCGGAAGCCGGTGGCTTGCACCAGGCTGTCGTAAAGCTGTTCGGGCGTCATCCGCTTCAGCGGCATTCGCGCAAAATGATCGAGCTCGCTCTGACTGCCCGCGGCGGTGCGGCTGGAGAGCTGATACGCCCGCGTCAACGTGATCGTGCGCACCAGGTACTTCAAATCATAATTGCGGACAATGAACTGCCGCGCCATTTCGGCGAACAACTCGGGATAAATCGGCGGATTGGTTTCATCCAGGTCGTCGACCGGATCGACAAACCCGCGTCCCAAGAAGTGGTCCCACAAGCGGTTGACCGCGGCCCGTGCGAAATAAGGATTGTCGCGGCTGGTGACCCAGCGGCTTAGCGCCAGCCGCGGATCCTCGCCGGCGCGCAACTGCGGCGGCGAACCATCGAGAAACCTGGCTTCGACCACCAGGTCGGTCTCGGGCACTTTGATGCTCAACGTGCCTGTGCCGCTTACCACGGCCGGCGTCTCAGTAGCCTGGCCATCGGGAGCGGTGGATTGCAAATTGCCAAAGAAGGCGGCCAGCGCCCAGAACTCGCGTCGCCGCCAGTGCGAGAAGGGATGATCGTGGCATTGAGCGCATTGCACCTGCATGCCCAGAAAGATGCGCGAGGTATTGGCGGCCAGGTTTTCGGGCTTGTTTTCGTTGACTTGAAAGAATGCGCCGGGGCTGGGCGCCGTCACTGTGCGACCGACCACATTGGGTTGCGCGGGCGCGGCCAATCGCGCGGTGATCAACTCGGCCACCAACTGGTCGTAGGGCACGTTGGCGGCGAAACGCACGCGCAGCCAGGTCTCGAACGGACCAGCCAGACCGCGTGTTTCCAGATTCATGTTGGCGCCCGGCAGCAGCAGATCGCGCCACACGTTGGCAAAGTGCGCGGCGAAGCTGCCGCGGTTCACCAGGTCTTCGGTCAGCCGGCGCCGCTTGTCGGGCCGCGTGTCGTCGAGAAACTCACGGGCCTCGGCCACGCTGGGTATCTTGCCGGCGATGTCCAAGTAAACACGCCGCAGAAACTCGGCGTCGTCGGCCGGCGGCGCGACGGATACCTGCGATACTTGCCAATCGGCCGCCAAGATTTCGTCGATTCTGGCCGCGAGTTCCGCCGCATCGAGCCGCTCGCCGGAGGCAGCCGGCGTCGGCGGCCGGCAAGTCTCTTGCGCCAGGCCGATGGCTGAGAACAGACAACCGGCTATGGTGAGAGCCGCCGCAAAACCCCGCCTGCGCCAATGATCGTACGAACACGCCCGGATAAACATGCGGACGCCTCCTTACTAGCACGGAACTGATTGCGCCCATCGTCGCCCTTCGCTCCGCGAAAGTAGCGTACTTTCGCGGAGCGAAAGGCGACATTCCCGCGGCCGTCACTTTAGCAGGTGCGGAACCGGTTTTACAAGCTTTTGGGCATGGGCGGGCCAAATTGCTTGAATTCCGCGCGGCGGTGGCTTCTAATCGCCTAAAGGATTGGAGGCGCGGCCCGAAGAGCGGAATACCATACCGCTGTGGTGCGCGACACAACTCGTCATGCTGGACGGAGCCGGGTCCGATGGGAATCTATTCTGTGATCGATTGCCGAACGCCGGCCACTAGGGCCGGGGCTACCTTGCTTCTCGTCGCGCTTATTTCGTTTGCGCGATCAGCACCGGCCCGCGCGCAGATCATGATCGCGGCGCCGGTCGCCGTGCAAGCCGGCGAGAATAACGATGAGGAAAAGAAGAAACGCCCCTTCACATTACCCGCACAGAAGAGCGAAGTCACCGAGGCCCTGGCCGAGTTTCGTCGGCTGAGCGAGAAAGGCACTTGGGAGCGGGCCTTTAAAGAACTCGAAAAGGTTCAGCAAGCCGATGCCAACGCGCTCACGCCTGGCGACGAGGGACTTTATATGCCCACGCGGCTGGTGGTTCGCCAGGCGTTGGCCGAGTTGCCCGCCGCCGGCAAACAAGCCTACCGGCTGTTTCACGACGCCGAAGCCAAGGCGTTGCTCGAACAAGCGCAGGGCAAAGACGAACTCGACAAGCTCCGCAAGGTTTTTGCCGACTATTTTATTACCTCGGTAGGCGACACGGCCGCCGACCGTTTGGGCGACATTTATTTTGAGCAAGGCGAAATGGATAAGGCCGCCGAGTGCTGGCAGGCCGTGCTGCGGTGGCAGCCCGAGACCGCTCTGCCGCGTGTGCGGCTGCTGGTGAAGACCGCCATTGCCCGCGCTCGCAGCGGCCACTGGGACGAGTTCGCCGAGCTGGAGCGCGAGGTGCAAAAGCGGCACGCCGGCGAAACCGTGGTGCTCGGCGGCAAGACCGTGCCGGCGGAAGAACATCTGCGGGCATTAGCCTCGAAGCGCGATGCCGCGCCGTCGCTCGATCTGGCCGAAGCTGGGGCAACGCGAGCCGAGGTCGAATTGCCCGACGGACCAGAGCCGAACTGGCAGTTCCGTGTGTTTGGCATCCAAGAGGCACAGTCGCTGGCCCAGGTAGGCGCCAACTGGGGTTGGCAGATTCGTTTCCCGGTGACCGAGATGGTGCCCGCCGTCGCGCTCGACACGCAGCGGGTGTATCTCAACTACATGGGCTATCTGCTGGCCCTCGATCAGAAAACCGGCAAGCTGCTGTGGCGCACCGGTCGCCTTAGCGATCTGCCGCAGAAGGTGCAAAACAATCAGTTTCACTTTCCCGAGCAATACAGCATCGTTGTCTCGGGCGATACTCTCTGGTGCGTCTATCGCGACGTGGCCCAGATCGGACAGCAAGGGCAACCATTCCGCATCGGACGCTGGGAAGCCGCCACCGGCAAGCCGGGCTGGAGCTCGCAAACCATCAACGATCTGCAGCAGTGGAACATGCAGGGCCGACCGATTCCGGCGGGCGACCGTCTCTATGTGGCCGCCTCGAAAAACGGCCAAGGCGCCGAATCGCACTGTCTGTGTCTGCAAGCCGCCGACGGCAAGCTGTTGTGGTCGACGCTGCTGGGCACACACCAGGTCGATCAATCGCAGATGTGGCACCGACGTTCGGCCCAGCCCTCGCTGCTGCTCAGCGGCGGCAAGCTCTATGTCGATACGCACGCGGGCGGACTGTTGGCGCTCGACGCCCAGGGCGGAGCGATCGAGTGGGGCTTTGCCTACGACTCTTCGGCGCCCGACCCCAACAATTGGTACAACCAGGTGCAAACGCTCGCCACCGCGGCCCCGCCGAGCATCGTGGCCGGCACCATGTATCTGAAGGGCATGCGGTCCGATCGGATTTACGCCCTCGACCTGGCCGGACCCAAGGTGCTGTGGAAACGTCCGGTGAGCGAGTCGGCCATGATTGTGGGCGTCGATGGCGACCGGCTTTACCTCACCGGCGAAGACGTGATGGCCATCGACCTGGCCGATCGGAA
>DASVHB010000052.1:0-8102 GCA_036379195.1 Pirellulales bacterium | reverse complement strand
GGGGAGAAGGGAGACAAAGATTCGCGTCCGGATGCGGATCAACCGGGGCATCGCTTAGGCTCTGCCTGGGCTGCGCAAAATGTGCGGTTATTCGAGTGACACGCCCTGTTCGACCCCGCGCGTTTTTGTTCCGCTTCAGGGTGGAACATTGCCATGCCACCGGGCAAGCCGGTGGCATCTTGGCGGAACAAAAACGGCACCACGCCGGACGCGTGATAACAATACATTTTACGCAGCCCAGGCTCTGTCCCAGCCAGCCCCGAATCTAAAGGACCTTGCACGATCATGGGAATACGGAACGCCACAGAGGGCGTTCCCTACAGATTGCTGGCTTCCCATGATCGTGCAAGGTCATTTAGCCCCGTTCGGCTGCCGCAATCAACTCGCGGACCATGTCGAGCGCGTGGCGCCACTCGTCGGGAAACACCGGCGCGAAGCGATCGACCGCCTGCTGGGCCTTGTCGATCTTTTTGCGGCGCTGCGGCGGCGCCATGCCCGCCGAATCGAGCAGGTTGTCATACACGTCGGCCAGTTTGCACAACTGCGCTTCGACGGGGGCGTCGGCCAGGGCGTCGTGATAAAGCTGTTCGCGCCGGTCTTCGGGCTGCCGCTTGTCTTTCGACAAGGCCGCCACCAAGTCGGCCACGCGCGGTCCGAACCGCTCGCTCAGGTCGTCGTGGTCGGTCTTGGTATCTTCGATCGTGTCGTGCAGCACGGCGGCGGCCAAAGTCTCGGGATCGCGCACGCCAAATCGCTCGGCCAGAATGGTCATCACGCGCAGCGGATGGGCCAGATAGGGCGTCTTTTCGTCGTTGCGAAAATGCCCCTGGTGGGCACGGGCGGCGAACGAAATGGCTTCGAGCAGCGGCTTGATTTCTTGCTGGTCCATCGTGTTGGCGGCGGCGGGAGAGTATGATACTACGGTCAGCTCGATGCGACATCGGGCCACGCTGTTTCCTCTGTAGGGAACGCCCTACGTGGCGTTCCGTGAGGGACTACCTATCCTACAGACTAACGCAGACGACTGCCTATCTGCGCGTAAAACCGATCAGAACGACCTCAAACAACCCGACGCATGAATCAGCTTTCCTTCCGCGCCGTCGCGCTTGTCGCGGCTAGTTGCCTATGGACCACTTGCCTATGGACCACTTGCCTATGGACCTCGGGCGCCGCCGCCTCCGAGCCGCGGATCAACGTCCTCTTTCTGGGCGACCAGGGGCATCATCGCCCCGCCGACCGGTATGAGCAGATTGTGCCGGTGCTGGCCCGCCGCGGCATCGATCTAGTTTACACCGAAGATCTGAACGATCTCAACCCTCGCAAGCTGGCCGAGTATGATGCGCTGCTGCTGTATGCCAATATCGACCGCATCGAGCCGGCCGCCGAGAAAGCCCTGCTCGAATACGTCGCCGCCGGGCATGGCTTTGTGCCGCTGCACTGCGCCTCGTATTGTTTTCGCAATTCGCAGCCGATGGTCGAGCTGATGGGCGCGCAGTTTTTGCGGCACGGCACGGGCGTGTTTCGCACCACCATCGCCCGGCCCGATGACGCGCTGATGCGCGATTTCGGCGGCTTCGAAAGCTGGGACGAAACCTACGTGCATCACCTGCACAACGAGCGCGACCGCACCGTGCTGGCCTACCGCGTCGATGACCAGGGGCGCGAGCCGTGGACCTGGGTGCGCACGCATGGCAAAGGCCGCGTGTTTTACACCGCCTGGGGGCACGACCAGCGCACCTGGGGCGAGCCGGGTTTTCAGAATCTGCTCGAACGCGGCATCCGCTGGGCCGTGGGCCGCGACCCGGCAACCGCCGGACCCTATCCGCCGCTGGCGGCCGTCGTGCCCGAAACCACGCCCCCGCGCGATGACGTGCAGCCGTTTGAATACGTCGAGGCCAAGGTGCCTTATTACCCGGCAGGCGAGCGTTGGGGCACGATCGGCGAACCGATCACCAAGATGCAAAAGCCGCTCTCGCCCGAAGAGTCGATGAAGCACATGATTACGCCCGTCGGCTTCGCGGTGCAACTGTTCGCCTCCGAACCCGACATCGTCAAGCCCATCGCCATGAATTGGGACGAGCGCGGCCGGCTGTGGATCGCCGAGACTTACGATTACCCCAACGAGATGCAACCGCCGGGCAAGGGACGCGACCGCCTCAAAATCTGCGAAGACACCGACGGCGACGGGCGGGCCGACCGCTTCACCGTGTTTGCCGACAAGCTGAGCATTCCCACCAGCTTTACGTTCGCCCGCGGCGGCGTGATTGTGCATCAGGCGCCCGAAACGCTGTTTCTCAAAGACACCGATGGCGACGACCAGGCCGACGAGCGGACCGTGCTCTTCAGCGGCTGGGGAACCAACGATACGCACGCGGGGCCGAACAACCTGCGGCAAGGGCTCGACAACTGGATTTGGGGCATGGTCGGTTACAGCGGCTTCAACGGCGAAGTGGGCGGCGAGCATCATCGATTTGGGCAGGGGTTTTATCGGTTCAAGGCCGATGGCTCGAAGCTCGAATTTCTGCGCTCGACCGACAACAACACCTGGGGGCTGGGGCTGAGCGAAGAGGGCCTCGTGTTCGGCTCGACGGCCAACCGCAACCCCAGCGTGTATCTGCCCATCGCCAACCGCTATTACGAAGCGGTCCGCGGCTGGTCGGCGCGGCCGCTGCGCGGCATCGCCGATACGTATTTGTTTCACGCCATCACCGACAAGGTGCGGCAGGTCGATCAGCATGGCGGCTACACCGCGGCGGCGGGGCATGCGCTGTATACCGCCCGGTCGTATCCCAAAAGCTATTGGAACCGCACGGCGTTCGTCACCGAGGGCACCGGGCACCTGGTGGGCACGTTTGCCCTGACGCCCGACGGCGGCAACTTTCATTCGACGAATCCCTACAACCTGCTGGCCAGCGACGACGAGTGGACCGCGCCCATCATGGCCGAAGTCGGTCCCGACGGGCAGGTGTGGGTGATCGACTGGTACAACTTTATCGTGCAGCACAACCCCACGCCCGCCGGCTTCGAGACCGGCAAGGGCGGGGCCTACATGACCGACCTGCGCGACAAGCGGCATGGCCGAATCTATCGCGTGGTGTATCAAGCCGCGCGCCCCTTGTCGGCTTTCGCTCCGCGAAAGGAACCAGAGTCGGCTTTCGCTCCGCGAAAGGAACCAGAGTCGTCTTTCGCTCCGCGAAAGGAACGTCCCGCCGCGGAGCGGCAGGCAACGAGTGACGATCTTTCGCGGAGCGAAAGACGACAAACCGCGCCGCTGTCGTTGGCTGGCGTTGCCTCGCCGCAGTTGGTCGAAATTTTGCGGCATGAAAACATGTTTTGGCGGCTGCACGCCCAGCGGCTTTTGGTCGAGCGCGGCGACCGCGACGTGGCGCCGCTGCTGATCGAGCTGGTGCAGAATCCGGAGGTCGATGAACTGGGCCTGAATACCGCGGCCATTCATGCTCTCTGGACGCTGCGGGGCCTGGGCGCGCTCGACGAAGCGGGCTCGCCGGCGGTGACCGCCGCGATCGGCGCTCTCAAACATCCCTCGGCGGGCGTGCGCCGCAACGCGGTCGAAGTCTTGCCGCGGGCGAGCGAATCGGTCGCCGCCATCCTCGCTGCGTCGCTGTTGTCTGACGACGATGCGCAGGTTCGCCTGGCCGCGTTGCTGGCGTTGGCCGAAATGCCCGGCGATGCAAAGGCCGGCGCCGCCATCGCCGCGCTGCTCGGGCAGCCGCAAAACCTGTTCGATGCCTGGCTGCTCGACGCCGCCACCGCCGCAGCCGCCGCGCATGATCAAGGCTTCTTAACGGCCGCGGTCTCCTTGTCCTCTTCCGCCGGTGGCTGGGGCAGAGCCTTGGCGATGCCCCGGCAAAAACTCCCACTCCCTCTGGGAGAGGGCCGGGGCGAGGGCAGATTCCTTCGCGGAGAAAGCCGGGGTGAGGGGGCATCGTCCGCCATCGCGCGCCGCCTCGCCATCGTCTCCACCGTCGCCGAGCATTACGCTCGCGGCGGCCAGGCCGATTCGCTCGACTCGCTGGTTTCTTCACTCGCCGAGGCCGATGCGCAGATTGCCGAATCGATCATCGCGGGTCTTGCCAAAGGCTGGCCGAAAAACCAGACGGTCGCACTCGACGCTCACGCGCAACAAGCGCTCCAAAAGCTGCTGCCGCGGCTGTCGCCGGGCGGGCAGGGCCAGCTCGTAAAACTTTCCACCGCCTGGGGCAGCGAAAGCCTGGCCAAATTCGCCGATGAAATCGCCCAGTCGCTGCTTGCGATCATCGCCGACGAACAACAAGGCGACGACCCGCGGCTGGCCTCCGCCCGGCAACTGGTTGAGTTTCGCGGCAATCAATCAGACATGATTGACGATCTGCTCAAGACCATCGTTTCGCCGCGCACCTCGCCCGAACTGGCGGCGGGGCTGATCGACGCCCTGGCGGCCAGCGAAGCCGCTGAGGTTGGCCCCGCGCTGATCGAGCAATTTGCCGTGCTCACGCCGGCGGCCAAATCGGCCGCCGTGCGGGTGCTCTTGGGCCGCCCCGGCCTGACGCGCGCCCTGCTCGACGGCGTCGCCGAGCGCAAATTGCAGCTTGGCGATCTGACGCTCGATCAAAAACAGGCCCTGGCTAATCACCCCAATCGTCGCCTGGCGGCCCGCGCCAAAGAACTGTTGGCCGGCGACTCGGGTTTGCCCAGCCCCGATCGCCAAAAGGTATTGGAAGAACTGTTGCCGCTGGCTCAAAAAACCGGCGACGCCACCGCCGGCAAAGAAGTTTTCAAAAAGCAGTGCGCCAAGTGCCACACGCACAGCGGCGAGGGAGCCAAAGTCGGCCCCGACCTGACCGGCATGGCCGTGCATCCCAAAGCCGAGCTGCTCACGCACATTCTCGATCCCAGCCGCAATGTCGAGGGCAACTACCGCGTGTACACGGTGGTCACCGACGATGGCCGCGTGCTCAATGGCCTGTTGGCCGCCGAGACCAAAACCTCGATCGAGCTGATCGATGCCGAGGCCAAGCGCCACTCGGTGCTGCGCGAGAACATCGACGAGTTGGCGGCCTCGACCAAGTCGCTCATGCCCGAGGGTTTTGAAAAGCAGGTTCCGTCCGACGACATCGTGAACTTGCTGGAGTTTTTGACGCGGCGGGGCAAGTACTTGCCGATTGACCTGCGCCGCGCGGCCACGGCGGTGAGCACGCGGGGCATGTTTTACAACGAGGACGCGGGAGCCGAGCGGCTGATCTTTGCCGACTGGTCGCCTAAAACCTTCGAGGGCGTGCCGTTCACGCTCATCGACCCGCAGGGCGACCGCGTGCGCAACGCGATCATGCTCTATGGGCCCACCGGCAAATTTCCGCCGACGATGCCCAAATCGGTCGAGCTGGCGTGCAACGCGCCGGCCAAGGCGATTCATTTTCTCAGCGGCGTCAGCGGCTGGGGCGCCCAGGGCGAGCTGGAGAACGGCTCGGTCTCGATGATCGTGCGGCTGCACTACGCCGACGGCCAGAGCGAAGACCACCCCTTGCGCAACGGCGAATACTTTGCCGACTACATCGGGCGTTTCGACGTGCCCAAATCGAAACTCGCTTTCATGCTTCGCAGTCAGCAACTGCGCTATTTTGCGATCGAGGCCGGTCGCTCGGCGCCGATTGCCCGCATCGAGCTTGTCAAAGGCCCCGACCACACCGCGCCGGTGGTGATGGCGATTACGGTCGAGGGGCGGTGACAATGCAGCGCGGATTTAGGGTTTCAAACAAATGTCAGGCCACGCTTGGCCGTGTCGGGCTCGACCGAGTTTAGCGTCTCGATCGGGCCAGCGCCGATTATGCTCCCCAATCCGACAGCACAATATCGACCCAGGGCTCGCCGCTAACGATTCGCGCGAAAGCCGCGGCAAGGCTTTGCTCGTCTGGAAGCATTTTGTTTGAGCGTACCCGCAACACTCGCCATCCCGCGGCGATCAGTGCCTTGTCTTTTGCGGCGTCGCGGTTTCCGAAAAAGCGGTGCCAATACCAGCAATCGTATTCGATCGCTATTCGGGTCGTGTCAACGACTTTTACAATATCGATCGTATATCGGCCGAGCTTTGCGCCATTCAAAACACCTGAAACCAGAGCGCAAAGGGCCCGCTGAGGTCATGAGACTGGTGCGCCATTCACGTAATCGAGACACTCTGGGCAACCGTGTCCCTGCTGAATTGTGCCATAGGCCGCATGCCATTGGTGCCCGCGCGGACATGCCCAGCGCGTTTTCGTCCCGGTGTTCTTTACTCTCGGACCGAGCCAAAGAAACCCACGAGATGCAGCGAGATCATGGAAATCTGCTTCGCTTTTTTGGGCTCGCCCGGAGCATCGCGTACAACCGGAGCTTCGAAGTAGACTGAGGTACGATGCTGAGAACTCATGACCGTGCGCGCAGCGCCACCGAGTCCTATCGTGAGTCGTTCGGACGGCAGGTCCAAGCCAGGTTAGGTTCCGAAGTGATGCCAGGATGCGATAATCCTCGTCTGATTTTGGCAGTCGGCTTGAGCAATGCGGGCATCCGCTTCCTTGATTGATGCTGCTGTACGACGCGAGCGATTGATGAACGAGCGGACATTCCCATCTTGTAGGAGCCGCGGTATTCTTGACTGTTTTGCCGAGCCAAGTAATCCCCGAATCGCCAGCGAGCTTATGGAATCACCAGCCGACTTACGTGCTAAGCCCGCACAATACGGGCAACCTTTGCCTTGCTGAATCAGGTTGTAGGAGCTCAAAAAGCGATGTCCGGATTTGCAACGCCACGTCGTTTTATGCTTTGAGCTACCGACCGGTCCGGGTTCCCAGGCGAACGAGCGCCGCCGTGCCAGTGCGTGGTAATCCTCATGGCTCTTTTTGTGCCGGGCTGCGTGTCGCCGGACAGCGCACGCCGGGCAGCCGTGACCCTGCTGAATGTTGTTGTACCGCGCAGACCAACGACATCCGCAGTAACAAGCCCACATCGTTATCGATAAGGCGCTCGTGACCGGTGGACCAAGCCAGACAATGCCGCGGCGCTTAGCGAGTCGCTCGTATCGTGACGGCGTATGCCGCTGCTTCATGGCGAGCGCTGCGCGACCGCAAATCTTGCACGCTTGGCCTCGCTGTAGATTGTTATAGCAGCAGGAGAACTCATGGTTGTTGTGGCAGCACCATTTTGTGAGGCACTTCGTATTTCGAACCATCGGCCCCAACCACCGAAAACCGTGCCGCACTCCCAATCGCTGATAGTCGATGGCAGTCTTTGGACGTCCCATTTCTCTCCCGGCCTCGTCCGCCTTTGAACACGCGAGTCCTATGAAACGGGAATATTCGGCGATGGCGAAGTCGCGGAAATGGTTCCCGCTGATGCAAATACCGCCAATGCCGCGGCAAGGCAGTAGGTCCAGACAAGCATTGTCCGGCGGATGCCAAACTCTGTGGCCTTAAGCCAACTATACGCAAAGAATGCCAGTATATAGGCGGTGGGCATGACGAAGACGTAAATCGCGCTTAGCCGTTCAGGTATTGAGGAAAATCCCGCGAAGGCGTAGACCACGGCGATCAGTAAAAATAAGAACAGCGAACGCCTGTCGCGGTCGATCATTTCCACGACGACGATTAACCCACAGCCGATTCCAATTATGCTCCCGACTGCTACAACAGCGAGGTTGGCAATCATCGAGGCTTGGTTCAGTGACATGTACCTCAAAGTTGCTCCGATGACGGCCACCGCAGTGAACAGCGCGGCTAGCGAGAAGATATGGCCTCTCCAGGTGACCGGCTGCTCCTCGGTGACATCGCTGGCGGCCGGCAGCAGGGCCGCCAGATGCTCAACCGTTAGACTTGTGGATCCGCCTTGGGAGAGTGCGGCCTCAGGCGGGGCAGGCGGTTTCCAGAGAACGCGAAAATTATTCTGTATCGGTACAATTGCGCCGCACTTCGGGCATGCGACTGAAAGGGCGAGCCTGCTTTCCGGGACACCGATCTCACCTTTACAGCTATGACATGAGAGCCACTTTACGTAGGGCGTTACATCAGCCGGACCGGGAGGTTGGGCCATTCCATCGCGATTCTGGGCCGGCCGCCAGCGAACGCGGATTCGCT
>DASVHB010000051.1:0-10499 GCA_036379195.1 Pirellulales bacterium | reverse complement strand
ATACGGTGTTGGCCCGGTTAAACCGTCAATAGCGTTGGCTCGAAAATACTACGCGTTATCAGATCGAATCAGTTCCATGCAAAAATCACTCGATCGCAAGCTGGCGGCCCTTCACGCCGATCCGGTGGGGTGCAAAGAGTTCATCATCGCTGACGCCAAAGACGCTGATATGGCGTTTGGCATCGGTTCGCCAGGCCAGTCGCCCGAAATGCACGCCGGCGAGGTGCGGTTCCGTACGCTGGCCGAATACCGCCAGCAGATCCGCGAGATCGTGCGGCAGGGTGTGGTCGACATCATGCTCATGTCGGCCAGCACCAACGACGTGCTCACGCTGCAAGAGCGGCTGTTCGACGACAGCCAGGTGACGCCCGCCGCTCGGGCAAACGACACCAGCGATATCTTTGTCGTCCGGGGCGGCAGCTATGCGCAGCAGCCTTCGCGGCCCTTTCGCACCGCCGCGGTCGACCATATTCAATGCGGTCATCTGGCCTGCGAGCCAGCCGAGCGCGTGCGCGGCGCGAACCTGGGGCTGTATAGTGTCACGTTCAATAATCGGCTCGACGAAGATTTGCGGGCGCTGGAAGAATACCGGCAGTTTCGCCTGGAAGCCGAGGCCAAGGGCTTTCAGCATTTTTTGGAGGTGTTCGATCCCAACGCGCCGCAAGGGCTTGAAGCCGACCAGGTGCCCAACTTCGTCAACGATTCGATTGCGCGGGCCTTGGCGGGCGTGGCCCAGGCGGGACGGCCGCTGTTCTTGAAGGTCGTCTATCATGGTCCCCGGGCCATGGAAGAGCTGGTGGCCTACGATCCGCACTTGATCGTGGGCATCCTGGGCGGCGGAGCCGGCACCACCTACGACGCTTTCAAGCTGATTGCCGAGGCGCAGAAATACGGCGCCCGCGTGGCGCTGTTCGGCCGCAAGATCAACAACGCCGAA
Source organism: Pirellulales bacterium (assembly GCA_036379195.1). Lineage (GTDB taxonomy): Bacteria > Planctomycetota > Planctomycetia > Pirellulales > JAICIG01 > JAICLL01. The sequence continues at coordinate 9,562 of DASVHB010000051.1, read as the reverse complement.
TGCCAGCTCGCCTTCGTGCAGTTTTTGCGGTTGATTGTCGACGGCGCGATCAGTGCCGAAGAGGCGGTCCGCGCTTATCACTCCGTGCTCGAAAAGCTGAAGCTGCGCCCACACCGCTCGCTGGCAGACGATCTGGTGCTGCAAACCGGCGTGATGAGCTATGGCGGATCGAGCGCGGTCACGGTGCCCGCGTTGCCCGCGCATTCAGACTCCGCCGGGCACAAACCCAGCGATTGCGGATGCGGTGGTGCGACCAAGACGTCATGCCAATGCAGCCACGCGCCCGCGGCCAGCGCCGCCTCGGAGCCGGATTTTTCCAAGATGAACCAGCAGGAAAAGCGGGCCTATCAACAGGCCAAGCGCGACCGGATCTTTGGGTGAGGTAGACGGCAGGCGGATTCAATCGCAGTGCAACCGATTTCGAACGCGGTGATAGCAGAACGAGTCCATCACTCGCCGCGAAACAGCTCAAATTGGTTGCGGCTTGCGGTTTGTATTTTCTTCCGCCCGATAAATGAAATACCGGTGCACCGTTTTATCTAGCCCAGGCTTGGAGCGCGTCGAGGAGGACGATGCAGAATGACTCCGGCCCGAACATTGATGCCTGAAGATGCCCCGCGGACAGATTGATCACGCCCCATCTCGCGCGTAGCGCCGTAGCTTTTCCCGCATCGCCGCACGCTCCAGCACGTCGGCATTCACGACGCTGCCGGGCACACGGCCCTCGGCTACGTCGAGAATATGCCGGCAGGCCACCTGGCCGTTTCGCAAAAAAAGCTCGTCGGTCCAGCAGATCGCATGCGGCGACACAATCACGTTGTCGAGCTTCAGCAGCGGATCGTCGGCGGCAATCGGCTCGGTCTCGAACACATCGAGCGCAGCCCCGGCGATGACGCGCCGTTGTAAGATGTCGGTCAGCGCCGCCTGGTCGATGATCGGTCCACGGGCCACATTCACCAGATAGGCCGCCGGCTTCAAGAGCCGCAGCCGCCCAGCATCGAGCAGGTGATGCGTTTCGGGCGTCAACGCGCAGCAGACCACCACGAAATCCGACTCCGCCAAAAGCCCATCGAGCGGCTGCCATTCGATGCCCGCCGCCGCCGCAGCTTCAGATGTGAAATACGGATCAAAGCCCACATGACGCATCTCCAGCGGCGCGGCCAACCGGAACAGTTCGCGGCCAATGTTGCCCAGCCCGATGACGCCCAGCGTCCGGCCTGTCAGGCCGGCGCCCATATGATCGAGCTTTTCGGCCCAGCGCCCCTCGCGGGTCAGCCGGTCTTTGGTCAACAGCTTGTGCGACAGCGCCAGCAGCAAAGCCAACGCCGAGGTGGCCACCGGCCGCCGCACGCCTTCGGGCGTGATCGACAAGATCACATCGTTGCGAGTACACGCATCGACATCCACATTGTCGTACCCCACGCCAAACCGCGCGACCAGGCTCAGCCGGCGGCAACCATCGACGGTGCGGGCGGTCACCCGCGGCGCCAGCACCAGCAGCGCATCGTAGCCGTCGGCCGCCTGGGGCGGGATCTCCTGGCACGCCTCGGCCATAAACTCCCATTCGACCCGCGGCGATTGATCGAGCAGGTCCAGACCAATATCGCCAAAGCCCAGCGTGCCGTCGGGCTTGAGAAAATCTCGAGTGATTCCAACACGGAAAGACATAGAACCCTGAACCCTCTTTAACCGATAAATATAACGTCTGCCCGCTGTTTTGCCTCGGCCAAAGTTTGCCAGGAGGGTCGGTATGAGCGTTCGTTATGCGATGGTGCTTGCGGCCTTGGCCCTGCTCATCGGCCCCGGACCTGCCAGGGCCGAATGGTTCAAAAAAGCCCACCGCGACTACCGCCGCAATATCGACTGGCCGCAGCCGTTTGTCGTGCCCGACCGCATCGCCGCCCGGGCGCCCTTCGGCATGATGATCAACAACGGCTGGCGAACGCAAAACACGCTGAGCGATGAACACTTCGACACCGAAACCGGCGTGTTGAACGAGGCCGGCGAGCTAAAAGTCCGCGATATTCTTACCTACGCCCCGGTCGAACACCGCACCGTGTACGTGCTGCAAGCCCGCAACCCTCAATTGACCGACATTCGCAACCGCTCGGTGAAGCGGTTTGCCAGCCGATTGGCTACTCCCAGCGAATGGCCGCAAGTGTCGGGCACCAAGGTACGCCCGCGAGGTTGGTCTGCCGATTACATCAATACCATCGGCACTCGCTACAACGCCACCACGCCCGATCCGCGTCTGCCGCCGGCCCAGGCGGGCGGTGGCATGGGCGGTGGCAGCAGCATGGGCGGCGGCGGCGCCGGCAGTTGAAGCCCGCTCGTTTGACTCAAAAAGGCCCTCTTGGTCGGTCTCGGCGCCGCACAGGCCCCCACCGACCGAGAGGGTTCTCGGGTTTCGGGAGAAGCTACACTGACCCGAAGCGCCAGCGAGCACGGTTGCCCCATTCTCCTCGCTGGCGCTTCGGGTTGGTGTTCATCGCAAGTCCCTCGGCTTCAGCACGACCGTTGAAACCGGCAAATTCTGCCAAATCGGATTTAGCGCCCCGCCTTCGGCAGACGATCAATGAAAAGACGCCACAATCGTTCGCACAAGGAGAAGGCAAGGTGGGGAAGATCAAGCTCGCGGCATTAGCTCCGGCGATGGTAGTGGCGATCGTCGCGGTGGGTTGTAACGGCTTACCGCGGCTGCGGCGGACGACCGACCCGGTTGAAGCGGCGGCGCTTGGCCAGCAGCCAGGGCCGATGAAAAAAATCGCCAGTTCGGTGAGCGAGTCGAACTTCGGGCAGTCGGTGTCGAAGGTGTTTCGGCTGGCCACCAACAAAAAGCCGAAAGTGCCCACCAACGATCCCACGTCGCTGGCCACCAAGGTCAAGCCGATCACGCCCGAAGACTACGTGAAGCTCGGCGCCACGATGGAACAAAACGGCGACATCGAAGGGGCCCGCGAATCGTTCCACAAAGCACTGGCCATGCAGCCGCACCACTTGGGAGCATTGCGCGGACTCGGGCACTTGTTCGATCGCCAAGGACAGCTTGAACGGGCGACCGAGCACTATGTCGAAGCGACCAGGTATCACCCCAAAGATCCCACGGCGCTGAACGACCTGGCGATGTGCCTGGCGCGGCAAGGCAAATACGATCAGGCCGCCGCGGCATGCCGGCACGCCATCGAGCTGAAGCCCGACTCGATGCTCTACCGGAACAATATCGCCACGATCCTCGTCGCGCTCGGCCGCAACGATGAAGCCTTGGCGCATCTGATCGATGCCCACGGACCCGCGACGGCCCACTACAACCTCGGCTACCTGCTCGACAAACAGGGGCGTCGTGAGCTGGCGATCGAGCAGTTCCGGCTTGCACTGGCGGCCGATCCGGGCATGGAACAAGCCCGCGAGTTTATCGACGCGCTCTCGGCCCCGCCCGACGTGCAAGACGTGCCAGCGCCGGCCGGGCCGGCGGCGGTGGCCGAAAGCGGCGGATCGTCCGCGCAAGAAATGCCGCGAATCACCCGTCGCCCCGCACGCGAAACCGCCGAGGGCACGACCGAAGGCGCCCACCACACCGAGGCGGGCGGCGAGCCGCAACCGCCAATGGCGGAGCAATTGCCAGCAGCCTCCGGCACCCGGAACAGCTCGCGGCGCCGTACTGCCGCCGAGCAGCAGCCCGCGGCGAGCTCCGACGCGGCCAATACGCCGGCCAGCCTCCAGCCCGACGCCATGCAGCCCTTGCCCCCCGTCGATGCCTCGTCGGTGCATCCGATTCGGTATTAAGTTGCTAGCACAGACAATGTGGCACAGCCGCCCTCGGCTGTGTGGTGGCCGGCGGCGTTGATCGGCCACAGCCGAGGGCGGCTGTGCCACACGGGTTGTCAACGCATTGGCGGCAACTCAACGTTGCGACACTACCGAATACAGCGGGCGCTTGTCACGCGAACGGCGTCGGCGTAATATCGCGGCTGGATGTCTCGCGCCTTCCTTGCCGCCTTGCCATGTTCGCACTTCGCTTTCTCTCGCCTGTCGTTGGTTTGCTGCTCGCCGCACAACTCCTGGCGGCGCCCCCGAATGCTGCGCCACCAGCAGCCACGCCGCGCAATAACCACCAGCGGCTGCTCGAATATGCTGACGACGACGGGCAAGCCCGGCCGGTCGCCAACCGCGACGATTGGCAACGGCGGCGAGCACAAATCATCGCCGGCATGGAAGCCGCCATGGGACCGCTGCCCCAGCACGCTGTCGAAGTGCCGCTCGATCCACAGATCGCGGAAGTCAAAGAAGAAGATGGATACACGCGAATCAAGTTGACCATCGCCGTGGCGAATCCGCCCGCCGCTAGGGCGGACTCCAGCGGAACGAAAGACGACCATCTGCCCGACCACCTGGACCGCTTGCCTTTGTATTTGCTGCTGCCGAAGAAGCCGGCGGGCGAGCGACTGCCCGCCATACTCGCCTTGCACCAGACGGTGGCCATCGGCAAGGACGAACCGGTGGGCCTCGGCAACCGCGTGAACTTGAAGTACGGCCAAGAGCTGGCCCGCCGCGGCTACGTGGTGGCCGCCCCCGATTACCCGTCGTTCGGCGAATATCCCTACGACTTTCAAAAAGACGGTTATACATCGGGCACGATGAAAGGCATTGTCAACCATAGGCGCGCGGTCGATCTGCTGGTCAGCCGACCCGAAGTCGATGCCGAGCGGATCGGCGTCATCGGCCATTCGCTGGGCGGGCACAACGCCATGTTTGTGGGCGTCTTCGACCCGCGGTTGAAGGTAATCGTGTCGAGCTGCGGCTGGACGCCGTTTCACGATTACTATGGCGGCAAAATCGCCGGCTGGACCAGCGATCGCTATATGCCGCGGCTGCGCGATGTCTACCAGCTCAATCCCGACCGCGTGCCCTTCGACTTTTACGAAGTGGTCGCGGCCCTGGCCCCCCGCGCATTCTTCTCGAATTCGCCGCTGCGCGACGCCAACTTCGACGTTGCGGGCGTCCGCAAGGCAATCGCCGCCGCCCAGCCTGTGTATGCCCTATTCGACGCCGCCGACCAATTGCAAGTTCGCTATCCCGACAGCGCCCACGACTTTCCGCCCGAAGTGCGGGAAGAAGCATATCGCTTCATTGACGCAGTGCTGCGGGGGGGAAAGTGAAGAGTGAAGAGTGAAAAGTGAAAAGGAAGAAGCGGGTTGCCCCTGCACTTTTCACTCGTCACTCGTCACTCGTCACTCGTCACTCGTCACTCGCCACTCATCACTCATCACTCATCACTCCCCCCGATTCAACCAACTCAACAGCCCCCGCGCGCGCCGCATCACCACGGCATCGTCGGCCGGCTCGGCCTCGGTGGCCATCAGATAAGAGCGCAAGCTGGTGAGCAATTGCCGGGCGCGATCGTCCAGTTGGGCTTGCCGCCGATCGCGCCCCTTGTGCGGCACAATGCGCACGCGAATTTCGGTGCGGGTGGTGGTGGCGGCGCCTTGGCCACGCCGACCGCGCTCGCGTTCGACATCGGCAAAATCAAGTTCCAAGATCAGCCGCACCGGCCGGTCGGTCATGCGACGGAAGAACGAGCCGGCCTCTTCGGCGATCGTCAGGCGAATCGTCTCGCCCTCGCCCGCCTCGATATCGGCGTGATGATCGGCCACAAAGCCGCGCAGCTTTTCGATGCACACGCTCAGCGGGGCTTCGCTCAGCAGCCGCCGCTCGAGCAGCGTTTTGTCCGACCGGCCTTCGCTGGGAGCGTGTTCCGCCGCGCCCCCCTCGGGCGCGCCGCTGCCAAGCTGCACCACGCGATTTCGCCCGTTCTCTTTGGCGTTGAGCAAGGCCCGGTCGGCCCGGCGAAGCATGGTTTCCGGCGTATCGCCGGGCTGAATTTCGGTCACGCCGAAGCTGGCCGTCACATTCCGCCCCTCAAGCGCCGGCTGGGCCACTTGGCTAAAGGCTTTGCGTAATTCTTCGGCCCTCCGCACCGCCGCGGCGTTATCGCAGTCGGCGCAGAGCACTACAAACTCTTCGCCGCCATATCGGGCCACCAGGTCGCCCGGGCGGCAGCAGCTCTTCAACACACGCGCAAAGCTCTGAATCACCTCGTCGCCCGCCTGGTGGCCATAGGTGTCGTTCACCAGCTTAAAGCGGTCGATGTCGCTGATGATCAGGCTGCACGGCAGCCGCTTCTCTAAATGCGCTTCGACAAACCTCGCATGCACGCGGTCGAACTCGGCCCGATTGGAAACTTGCGTCAGCGGGTCTTTGGTCGCTTTTTCTTGCAGGTTCTCGCAGCGGGCCTCCAGCGAAATCTCGGGCGATACGTCGTGCAGCACCAGGGCCAGGCCGCGGGTGATTCCGTCGGGCGAAACCACTGGAATTGCGTGGGCATCGACCGCCACCTGCCGCCCGCCACGCCCGTGAATCGAAAACCGCCGCAGCCACTGCACGCCGGTGCGAATGGCATAGGTGATCGGGCAATCCTCCTCCCGCACGCGCTGGCCGTGTTCGTCGGTCAGCTCAATCAGGCTCGGCGACCACGCTCGCTGATAGACACTGGCCCCAGTGATGCCGGTCAGCCGCTCGGCCCCGCGGTTCCATTCGACCACCTTCAGGCTGCTGTCGATAAACAGCACCGCGTCGTACATGTTGGCCAGCAGCTTTTGCTGAAAGAGCGACTGCGGCGAAACACCGCCGGCCACCGGCGGCGCGTCGCTGTGCCGCCACTGCTGATGGGCGGCATCGGGTTCGAGCACTTGCAGCCAGCGGCGGGCCACCGTTTCGTGCAGCTTGTGCTGGTCGAATTCGTGCAATTCGGTGAAAAGCTTGACCAGCTCGGGGTCGAACTGCGTGCCGGCGCAGCGGTACAGCTCGTTAAACGCTCGCTCGCGCGAGAATGCTCGGCGATACACATGGTCAGACATCATGGCGTCGAAGGCATCGACGATGGCCAGCATGCGCGCCCCCAGTGGCAGCGCCTGCCCGACGTGATCGACGTGCGAGCGGCTGCCGTCGTACCAGGTCGAGGCCGCCCCCACAATGGCCAGCACGCTGGCCGACGCGCAGCTCGAACGCAAAATCTCTTGGCCCATCAGCCAATGGCTGTCCATGGTGGCCGCTTCTTGCGGCGTGAGCGGGCCGGGCTTGGTGATAATACTGTCGGGCACGCCGATCTTGCCCACGTCGTGCAGCAACGCCGACACTTCGATTTCGTCGGTCTCTTCGACGGGCAGCCCCAGACGGTTCGACCACGAAGAGCAGGCCAGCGTCACGCGCAGACAATGCCGGGCGGTCGGCTCGTGCTTCCAGCGCAACGCGCGGTAAAGGCTGCTGGCCACGCCGAGCCGAACCTCGATCAGCCGGTTTTCGGCGGGACGCTCGACCGGCGCGGCTTGCTGAACGGCGCCCGCCGCGGCATCGTCTTCGATCTGTCTCAGCAGCGAACTGAGCTGGGCGATGCTCTGCTCGGCGCCGCCGGCGGAAGCAGAGCGATCGGCGGCTGCGGATTCGGGCGCGTGGTTTTGACTCTCGGACGGGGTCTGTATGGCCATTGAGGTCGCGTTGGCAAAGAATCCCGAGCGCCGCCCATTGTCGTCTTTCGCTCCGCGAAAGAAACGTACTTTCGCTCCAGCGAAAGGCGACAATCGCGCGATCCACCGGGGGCGGCTGTGCCACACAGCGGATGTACAAAGCTACGTCACAGCCGCCAGGGGGGCAAACCGCTGCAGCCCGGATTTGGGGATCAACCGCCAGAGGCGGCATGACCGGAGCAGGGGAGCAGGGGAGCAGGGGAGCAGGGGAGCAGGGGAGACGCGCAGACGCGGAGAAGGGGAGACACCGAGTTCACCGCGTCTCCGCGTCTCCGCCGCCCCGGCCCTCGACCCTCGACCTCCCGCCTCACGCGGCCCGCCACACGTTGGCATGCTGCTCGTGGCGGTTGTCGTTGAAGATTTGATAAACGGGCTGCACGCGGTCGCCGGTCAGCCGGGCTTGCCGCTGAGCAACCTCGTCGGCCACGCGCCGCGCCTCGGCCAGCCGCGCTGCGGGGTTCAGCCCGCGGTCAGCAAAGTTCGGCGAAGGCCGTGCCTCGCGCGGCGGCAGGTCGAGCGCGCGATACGCGCCGAGCACCTGGCCGATGCCCTCGGCCAAGGCGGCCGCCGGTCCACGGGGATCGCGCTCACTCAAAAAGCTCGCCAAGTGCTGGGCGTACTCGACATCGGTGCTCCAATGCCGGCAATACGACTTACGGTAGCGCAGCGCCGCGCAGAGCAGGTTTTCGGCCTCGGCCGGATCGCGCCGCTCAAAGGCATAGCGCACGCCCGCCGGTGTGCGGTGCAAATACCACGCTCGCAGGTCTTCCAGTTCGGCCAGCGGACTCGCTGTGACCCGCGCGTCGGGGTAATTCCAAAAAATGCCCAGCGTTTGGCGAATTGTTTTGGCGCGCAAAAACGGCAAGACGCGATTTTTGAACTCGGTGTCGCCGGCCCCGCGAAAACTGCCGTCGTAATAGCCAAACCGCTGGTGCAAGTCGCGGCGATACATCGCCCCCACCGACGACAAATAACACGTCTCCAAATACGCCAGCGATGGCAGAGCATCGCCGCGGTCGTACGTCATGACGTCCGAAAGCCAGCGGCCTTGCGAGTCGACATTGGTCACCAGGCTGTCGGCCTGCACCCAGTCGAGCGCGCTATCGGCGTCGAGCTCGCGGGCGAGTGTTTCCAACCCGCGCGGCGCCAGCATTTCGTCGACGCCCAGAAAGCTCACATAGTCGCCGCGCGCGATGCTCAGCGCCCGGTTCCAAGCCGCCTGAATCGTTTCGCGGTGGTGCGATCGCGCGTAAACCGCCGGCAGGTTCAGCTCGCCGGCCAACCGCCGCCACACCTTCCACTCATCGCCCGGCGAGCCGCTGTCGACCAAAATCAGCTCGGCCCCGTCCGCTTGCAGCAGCGTTTGCTGGGCAATCGACCGCAGAAACAAAGGCAGCTTGTCGGCGGCGTTGTATAGCGACACAATCACCGACGCGCGATAACGCGGACGGCGACGCCAATCGTCGATCCGTTCCCATTCACCCGCACGATGCATGCGGTTTTTCGCCACCGCCGTGTCGAGCAACTGCCTGCGCCGCTCGTCGGCGTCGGGCAGTCCGCCATACAGCGCCTCGGCGGCCTCGGCCTCGGCCGCATAGCCGCCGCTTTGCAGCGTGGCGGTGGCGGCCGGCAAATCGCCGTACAAGTCTGCCCCGGCCAATCGCATCGCGCGCAAGCGATACGTGGCGGCAATCAGCCCGTTGCCGCGCGCCGCTTCCAGCCGCCCCATTTCGCGCCATAGCCGCACGCGGTCGAGCCTCGACTCAGCCAGCAACTCGGCGCACGCGGCCAACTTGCGGTCGATATCGGCGTCGGTGCGCTCGGGCAGGTGATGCAGATTCCTAGTACAAGCCACCAAGGGATCAAGCTCTGCCGATGGTTTCATCGGCTGAGCCGCGGCAATTGCCGAGGGACGGAAAAGCGCCCTCGGGTCGAGCGCTCGCAACGTTCTTCGCATGCCGGGCGTCGTCACCGCCCGCGCC
>DASVHB010000050.1:0-2157 GCA_036379195.1 Pirellulales bacterium | reverse complement strand
CCGAGACCTCTTTTGTCAACGACCTGGGCGCCGATTCGCTCGATACGGTCGAGTTGGTCATGGAGTTAGAGGAAGAGTTCGACATTAACATTCCCGACGACGCGGCGGAAAAAATCCAAACGGTCGGCCAGGCCATCGAATACATCGAAAAAACCCAGGCCGGCGGCTAACGGTCGGGCCCGCCGTGGGCTGCCGCGCTCCTTTCCAGCAGATGTTCCCTTTCGATAGGGTCCCCTTCCACCAGCGCCTTTCCAATCGCGCCCTGTCAGCGGCGCCCCCGTGATGAAACGACGAGTCGTCGTGACCGGGCTGGGTGTCGTCACCTCGCTCAGTCGCCAGGTTGAAGATTTATGGCAGCGCGTTTGCCGCGGCGAGAGCGGCATTCGCCCGATCACCGTGTTTGACGCCACCGAATTCAAGGTGCGCTTTGGCGGCGAAGTCAGCGACTGGACCACCGAAGGCTATATCTCGCCGCGCGAGGCCAAGCGCATCGACCGCTTTACGCAGTTTGCGCTGGTCGCCGCCATCGACGCCGTCAAAGATTCCGGCCTCGATTTCGCGGGCGAAGACGCTTATCGCTGCGGCGTAATTCTGGGGTCGGGCATCGGCGGGCTGAACGAAATCGAGGCCCAGCACTCGCGGCTGCTCGAAAAGGGCCCCGACAAAGTTTCGGCGTTTACCATTCCCAAGCTGATGGTGAATGCGGCCAGCGGGCATGTGTCGATTCAATACGGCCTGCGCGGACCTAGCGCCGCGGTGGCCACGGCCTGCGCTAGCGCCGCCAATGCCATTGGCGACGCTTTCAAGGCCATTCAATACGACGACGCCGACGTGATGGTGACCGGCGGCACCGAAGCGGCCCTGACGCCGATGGGAGTGAGCGGCTTCGCTTCGATGCGGGCACTGTCCGAACGCAACGACGATCCTCAGCGGGCCAGCCGGCCATTTGACCGCGGCCGCGATGGCTTTGTGCTGAGCGAAGGGGCCGGCCTGCTCGTGCTCGAAGAGCTGGAGCACGCCCGCGCCCGCGGCGCCCGCATTTATGCCGAGATGCTGGGCTACGGGGTCAGCGCCGATGGCAGCCACATCACCCAGCCCGACGAGCATGGCTCGGGCGCCGCCAAGGCCATGGCCCGCGCGCTGCAAGACGGGCGGATCGACATTGACGAAATCGGCTATATCAACGCCCACGGCACCAGCACCCCGCTCGGCGACCAGGCTGAGACCTTCGCGGTGAAGACGATTTTCGGAGCGCGTGCTCGTGACGTCAGCATTTCGAGCACCAAGAGCCAACTGGGGCATCTGCTGGGCGCCAGTGGCGGAGTCGAGCTGGTGCTGTCGGTATTGGCCTTGCGCGATTCGTTGATTCCGCCCACAATCAACTACGACGAACCCGACCCCAACTGCGACCTCGATTACACGCCCAATCAGCCACGCGAGCGCAAGCTGACGGCGGCCATGTCGAACAGCTTCGGCTTTGGTGGGCACAACGCCTCGCTGATTGTGGGAAACCTTCGCCCCAACGGACGATCTTCGTAGCCGCGATGCCTCGGGCACCGTCGAAGTGCGAAAAGCCGATTACGCCGAGTCGCGCATGCGTACTTCGGCGTCTGGGGGGTGGCGGAGTGTGCCGTCGTCGCTCACGTCGTCAAAGCGCACGGCCACGCGCTTCGAGACGCCCGACTCTTCCATGGTGACGCCATAGAGCGTGTTGGCGCAGGTCATCGTCTTCTTGGAATGCGTAACCACGATGAACTGGGTCCACGCCAAGAACTCGCGCAGCACGCCGATGAACCGTTCGATGTTCGCTTCGTCCAAGGCGGCATCGACTTCGTCCAAAACACAAAACGGGCTGGGCCGATACTGAAAAATGGCCAGCAACATGGCCACGCAGGTCAGCGTCTTCTCGCCGCCGCTGAGCAGCGAAATGCTGCGCAGGTCTTTGCCGGGTGGGCGGGCGACAATCTCGACGCCGCTTTCCAGAATGTCGTCGGCCTCGTCGAGCACAATGTCGGCCTGCCCGCCGCCAAACAGCTTGCGAAACAAGCCCTGAAAATTGACCCGTACCGCTTCGAGCGTCTCGACAAACAGGCGGCGGCTGTCGGCGTTGATCTTGCCGATGATCTGCGCCAGCGAGTCTTTGGCCCGCGTCAGGTC
>DASVHB010000049.1:0-15249 GCA_036379195.1 Pirellulales bacterium | reverse complement strand
GAAATGGGCGATTGGCAGGTCGGTTTCCAGGCTGCCCATGCGGGCTTAGGAAACATGACCTGCGAAACTGCCGTTCTTGTCAATGTCAACTCTCCCGTGGAATATGCCAAAAGATGTGTAGAACAACGAGGGCGCAGCCCTAGGTTGGCGGCGAAAAATCATGGTTGTCAGCCCCAACGGGGCGCGATTCTCCTGAATGGCCCTCGGCGGCCGATCGGGAATGGCGCCCCGTTGGGGCTTACGGCAATTCATCGGGCTACGAACCCAGGACTGCGCCCTGGGCTATCGAATGACGCCGCGTTGCGGCTACGAGTGGCCTTCGGCCTTGGGAACCACGCCGCGAACGGGAGCCGTCAGCCCCATTTTCGCGATCGACAATGAACTGTAACATTAGTGAATGGTTGAGTCGGAAACGCAACAGCGATCATCGAGCGCGTCCGCGGTCGAAAGACCGTCGAAGGTTTCGATCGCGTTGGTGCAGATGAGCTGTGGGCCGCGCAAAGAGGCCAACGTGGCCAAGGCGCTGGCCCGCATTGGCGAGGCGGCCGCCGCCGGGGCACAAGTGGTTTGCCTGCAAGAGCTCTTCGCGGGCGAATACTTTTGCCAGAGCGAAGATCACGTCAGGTTCGCCGAGGCCGAGCCGATACCCGGTCCCACCAGCCAAGCGCTGGCCGAGGCCGCCCAGCGGCACGGCGTGGTGGTGATCGGTTCACTCTTCGAACGGCGGGCCGCCGGGCTGTATCACAACACCGCGGTGGTGTTCGACGCCGATGGCCGCCAGGCGGGCCTGTATCGCAAGATGCACATTCCCGACGATCCTCTCTACTACGAGAAGTTTTATTTCACGCCGGGCGATCTGGGTTTTTCGAGTTGCCCAACGCGGTTCGGGCAAATCGGCGTGTGCGTCTGTTGGGACCAGTGGTATCCCGAGGCCGCCCGACTCACGGCGCTGTCGGGCGCTCAGATGATTTTTTATCCCACGGCCATCGGCTGGCATCCCACGGAGAAGGAAGAATACGGCGTCAGCCAGCACTCGGCCTGGGAGACGATGATGCGCAGCCACGCCATCGCCAATGGCGTGTTCGTGGCCGCGCCCAACCGCACGGGCCGCGAGGGAAATCTGGAGTTCTGGGGCGCGTCGTTCGTCGCCGATCCCAACGGTAACGTCCTGGCCCGCGCCGAGCACGACGTCGAGGCGACCCTGGTGGTCGAGTGCAACCTCGACCAGATCGACGTGGTGCGCACCCACTGGCCCTTTCTGCGCGACCGGCGGATCGACGCGTATGGCGGATTGATGAAACGATACTTGGACGGAAGTGCGGAATGCGGAGTGCGGAATGCGGAATGATGAGTTGACACCACGAATAACACGAATGACACGAATCCTTGATTTGTGTCATTCGTGGTCGGCGACAGCCAATTCCGCACTCCGCACTCCGCACTCCGCATTTGCTGAACCTTGAAGCCTCAATCGGTGACCGGCCTCCACACTTCGTCCGACCTTCCGCCCGCGGCGCTTGGCTACCGCATGCCCGCCGAATGGGAGCCGCACGCCGCTACCTGGCTGTCGTGGCCCCACAACCGTGAGAGCTGGCCAGGGCAATTCGAGCCGATCCCCGGCGTATGGGCCGAACTGGTGCGGACGCTTTGCGAAGTCGAGTCCGTGCATATTCTGGCCGGCGGCGAGGCGGTGATGGCCGAGGCGCTGCAAATGGTCGGGCATTTGCCGCGCGTCACGCTGCACGACATGCCGACCAACGACGCCTGGATGCGCGATCACGGGCCCATGTTTCTGGTCGGTCCCGCCGGCACGCCACCGGCACTGGTCGATTGGCATTACAACGCTTGGGGCGGCAAGTATCCGCCGTTTGATCGAGATCAGCAAGTTCCGCGGCAGATTGCCGAAAAGCTCAGCTATCGGCGGTTCGAGCCCGGCATCGTGCTCGAAGGCGGCGCGATCGACGTCAATGGCACCGGCTCGCTGCTTACCACCGAACAGTGCCTGCTCAATCCTAACCGCAATCCGCATCTCGGCCGCACGGAGTTGGAGCAGTACCTGGCCGATTACTGTGGCGCCCGCCACGTTATCTGGCTGGGCGGCGGCATTGTCGGCGACGACACCGACGGGCATATCGACGAGCTGGCCCGCTTCGTCTCTCCGCGCACCGTCGTCGCCGCGCTCGAAGAAGACGGCAGCGATGCCAATCATGAGCCGCTGCGCGACAACCTGCAGCGGCTGCGCGCGGCGCGCGACGAGCAAGGCCGCCCCTTGGAAATCGTCACCTTGCCAATGCCGCGCCCCGTCTTTCATGGCGAGCATCGGTTACCGGCCAGCTATCTGAACTTTTACATTGCCAATGCGCTCGTGGTGGTGCCGCAGTTTGGCGGTCCCACCGACGCGGTGGCCATCGAGACGTTGGCCGAGCTTTTTCCCGGCCGGCGCATACGCGGCTTGCGCGCCGTCGAGCTCGCTTGGGGGCTAGGGGCGTTTCACTGCATTACACAGCAACAACCGCTGTGAGTCGTTGCGATGTCGCCGTCATGATCTGATGCCCATACAAAATGGATCGCGCGGGTCGAGCAGCAGCGTTGTCTCAGCGTTCACGTAGGCGGCGCCGGAAATGCGCGGAATGATTTGGCCGTCGTCGATGCGCACCGATCCCTCAAAGATGCTGCCCACCATGCTCTCCTGGCGCCACGTCTGGCCGGGCTTCAGTTTGCCATCGGCCACCAGACAGGCCAGCTTGGCGCTGGTGCCTGTGCCACATGGCGAACGATCATAGGCTTTGCCCGGGCAGAGCACGAAATTGCGGCTATCGGCGGCCAAACTGCGCGGTGGGCCAAACAGCTCGATATGGTCGATTGGTTGGCCGTCGGCGCCGGTGACGCCCGCGCGTTCGAGCGACAGCCTCATGCGCCACGCGACGTCGGTCAGATGGCCGACGTTTGCTAGCTCCAATTCTTGTTGGTGTTCGCCGACGAGAAAAAACCAGTTGCCGCCCCAGGCCACATCGCCCGTGATCGGCCCGAGACCATCGACTTCGATCGTCACGCCTGCCGCGTGCCGATAGCAGGGCACGTTTTCAAAGGCGACCTGGTTGGCGCCATCGTACTCGATGCCAACGACGCCGACGGGCGTTTCGAGCAGATGACGGCCGGCGGCGATTCGCCCGGCATGGCCCAGGCCCACGACCACGCCGATGGTTCCATGTCCGCACATTCCCAGGCAACCGGCGTTATTGAAAAAAATCACACCGGCCGCGCAACGCCGATCGGCCGGCTCGCACACGAGAGCACCGACCATCACTTCCGAACCGCGCGGTTCATCGACCACCGCCGAGCGAAACGCATCGAACCGCTCGCGGAAAAGCGTGCGCCTCTGACTCAGCGGGCCGCTGCCCAGATCGGGCCCGCCGGCCACCACCACGCGCGTCGGCTCGCCGCCGGTGTGCGTGTCGATCACCTGAACGCGTTGAAGGGAGGCCGGTTCCATAAACACCATAGATATACCCGTCGCGCGACCAATGCGAAACTCGCGGTGGCCGGGGCAGAGCCTTGGCGATGCCCCGGTTGGCACGAGTTCTGGCTCAGTTGTTTTCTCGACCGCAGTTCACGGAACGCCACGGAGGGCGTTCCCTACAGACCTCGAACGTAAGAACGATCGCCGTTTCACTTGGCGGCCGCGTCGGCGGCTTCGTAGGGACTGACTTTTTTGGCGGCGTCGCTGCCGGCGGCGATGCGGTTGATCGCGTTCAAAAACGCCTTGGCGCTGGCCTCGATGCTGTCGGTCGACACGCCGCGACCTCGATAAATCTGCCCGTGCCGTTCGACTTCGACCGTCACTTCGCCTTGGGCGTCTTTGCCCACCGACACGCTGTGAACGCGAAAATCGCGACAGACCACGTCGATGCCGGTGATTTGCTCGATGGCCCAGAACAAGGCGTCGAACGGGCCGTCGCCGGTGGCCACCTCGCGCGTGATCACCTCTTCGCCACGAGCGAGCGACAGCACCACGCTGGGCACCGCGCCAGTGCCGGCGGAAAGCCGATAGTGCCGGATCGACCACAGCTCGCCTTGATCGCGCAGCTCGTCGTCAATCAAGGCCGCGATGTCCGAGTCGTAGACCTCTTTCTTCTTGTCGGCCAGCGCCTTGAATTGCTCGAACAAGCTTTGTAGTTGCTCGGGCGTCAGGTCGTAGCCAAGCGCCTTGGCCCGGTCGGCCAGCGCGGCGCGGCCGCTGTGTTTGCCCAACACCAGGTCGGTCTTCGAGAGTCCCACGTCTTCGGGCCGCATGATCTCGTAGGTCGAACGTTCCTTGAGCATGCCGTCTTGGTGAATGCCCGCCTCGTGGGCGAAAGCGTTCCGCCCGACAATCGCCTTGTTGCGCTGCACCTGAATGCCGGTGACGCTCGACACCAAGCGACTGGCGGGCACCAGCCGCTGCGTGACGACTGAGGTGGTGCAGCCGTAATAATCTTGCCGAGTGCGCAAGGCCATCACGATCTCTTCGAGCGAGCAATTGCCCGCCCGCTCGCCGATGCCGTTGATCGTACACTCGACCTGGCCGGCGCCGTTTTCGATGGCGGCCAGACTATTGGCCACGGCCAAGCCCAGATCGTTATGGCAGTGGACGCTGATCACCGCCCGGTCGATATTCGGCACGCGCTGCCGCAGCGTGCGAATCACGCCGCCCAGATGGGCCGGCGTGGCGTAGCCCACCGTATCGGGAATGTTGATCGTGGTCGCTCCCGCGTCGATCGCCGCCTCGACCACCTGGCAGAGAAAGTCGATCTCGGTGCGGGCGGCATCTTCCGGCGAGAACTCGATGTCCGCGCAATAGCCCGCCGCGCGCCGCACGCCGGCCACCGCGCGGTCGATGATCTCGTTCTTGTCCATCCGCAGCTTGAATTCGCGGTGGATGGCGCTGGTGGCCAAAAACACGTGAATCCGCGGACGTTCAGCGGCTTGCAGCGCTTCCCAGGCGCGGTCGATGTCGTGCTCGTTGCAACGGGCCAGGCCGCAAATCGTGGGGCCGCCGCGAATGGCCGCGGCCACCTGACGCACGGCTTCAAAATCTCCTTGCGAGGCGATGGGAAAGCCGGCTTCGATCACGTCGACGCCCAGGGCGGCCAGCGCCTGAGCGACCTCCATCTTTTCGCTGATATTCATGCTCGCGCCGGGCGATTGCTCGCCGTCGCGGAGCGTAGTGTCGAAAATCGTGATGCGTCGAGGGGCGGACATAGATTGAATTCCTTCTGAAGCGAACCGTGGTTGCTAGTTATTTAACGCGGCGAAGGCCGGCCCGCAGCCGGCCCGCGTAGTAACAACTGCGTCCTCGTTGAAGCTTGCCCCGCGCGCACGACCACCGGGGCATCGCCAAGGCCCTGCCCCAGCCACCGCCAATCGTTCAGATCATGCCACATCGCGAGAATTCCAATAAAAAAACCCCAACGCCGAGTTCGGCCTTGGGGTCGTTGCGTCCGGGGTGGTTTTCGGTTTCGGCGCGCAAACCCTACAGCCTGATCTGGCGAAGCGCCAGCAACAGAGGCAGTCGGGCGGCGAGAATCATGCCAAAACCGTACAGTATCAAAAAAGCAATGTTCAGAGATGTGAAAACTCTAGCCGCCCAACGATCGCGGGTCAAGCCCCAGTCGCTGGGGCGTTACCTCGCCATCTGCAGGAACGACAGAAAAACTGGAGACAGAAAAATGAGAAAGCTAGCCCACCCTACGACCCAACGTGCCTCCTTCAGGTCTGGCCCGCCATCCACCGGCGTATTTTGGCCAGGCTTTGCCGCGCGGCGGCGTCGAGATTGGCTTCGCTGCCGCCGCCCCGCAGCGGCGAACAAATCTCGTAGGCCACGTAGCCGTCGAAACCTCCTTCTTTCAGCCCGGCAAAGAACGCCGGAAAGTCGATAAACCCTTCGCCCAGCGGCACCGCGCGCACCGCCGGAGGTTCCAGACGGCGATAATTGACGAGCGACGGCTCATAGGCGTATCGCTCGATGCGCACGTAGTCGGCCAGCGTGGTCTGAACCATACGCGGCGCCAGTCTGCGAGCGGCCTGATACAGATCTTCGCCGACCAGCGCCACCGACCAGGGATCGAACATGGCTCGCAAGTTGGCATGGCCCACATCGTCTAGCAGCAACTCAAAGCCATCGACCGACAGCCCCACGTCGTGATGGTTTTGCAGCCCCAAGGCCACGCCAAAATCGGCCGCCAGCGCGGCGGCCTCGGCGAGCGCCTTGACACACTTATTCCAATCGACTTGATAATCGGCGGCCTCCGGCGAGTAACCACTGAAGACGCGCACCACCTTGGCGCCCAGCGCGTTGGCCATTTGCGCCAGCCGTTTCACGTAGGCCAACTGCATTTCGACAAACGGCACTTCGGCGGCGGCGCGGCCGGCGGTGAAATCGGTATAGCCCGCGATGGTGGCAATTTCCACGCTGGCCTGCCGCGCCGCATCGCCGACTTCGGCCAGCGCTTGGTCATCTGCGAAATCGAGCGGCGAGAGGTGCGGTCGCTTGCCGCTGATCTCAATGGCCGTGTATCCCAGCGCCGCCGCTTTACGAATGAACTCGGCGAGCGACAGTCGATGCTGGCCCCAGTAGCCGGCATAGCTGACAGAGAATAATGTGGGGATCATGCGATTTGCCCTGGTTTATCCGCTCGTTCACCCCACTGGTGGGTGGGTATGTCGTGAAATTTACGTGGAATGTCGAAGCGAGTCACCGCCGCGCTGAGCAGCCGCGCCGGGCAGCCGCACCGGGCAGCGTAAAAATCTTTCTCCGCCAGGCGCTTTTTTATTGGCGTAACCGCTATCGAGCGAATAGACTATCGTATGCTGGCCGTCAGTCTATGGCGACTCATGGTGGAACAGTTTGGCCTGTGCGCCAAGGCCCGTCGTTCGAGGAGTCCTTCGACATGTCGATTCGCATTGCATCTTGCCCCGTTTGGTGTTGTCTCGCACTTCTGTTCGCAAGTACGGCAAGCTTGGCTGCCGAACCTGCGGCTGATCTGGAGACGTTCGTCAAACCCGATGGCGAGGGCTACTTTGCTTTGAAGCTGGCGCCGCGCATCGCGCAACCGCCCCGTGCGCCGCACGACCTGGTGGTGCTGTTCGATACTTCGGCCAGCCAGGTCGGTGCTTATCGAACCAAGGCGCTCGGCGCGCTGCGAACGATGCTGAACTCGCTCGATGCGAACGACCGCGTCGCATTGATGGCCGTCGATCTCGATGCGATTCGGCTCACGCCGTCGCTGGTCCCGGTCGCCAGCGAACCGATGAAGAAAGCGCTGGCCGATCTTGAACGGCGGGTGCCGCTGGGTTCGACCGACATGCACCGCGCCTTGGAAGCCGCCGTCGATGCCTACACCGACGACCGAGGTGGCCGTGCGCGTTCGGTGGTTTACATTGGCGACGGCATGAGCATCGCCGATATCGTGGCCGCTGGCGAGTTGAAAGAAGTGCTCAATCGGCTGGTGGGCGGTCAGATCTCGGTGAGCAGCTATGCGGTCGGCCCGCGCATCGACCAGGTGCTGCTAGGCGCGCTGGCCAATCACACCGGCGGCATGGTGCTTTGGGACGACCAGAACATGAATGAGCGTGCGGCGGGCGGTTCGCTGGCCGAGGTCGCTCGCGGCGTGGTCGTTTGGCCGACCGACGCCAAATTGCCCGATGTCCTGCGCGACGTCTATCCGCGTCAGGTTCCGCCGCTGCGGTTCGACCGCGACAGCGTACTGATCGGCACCTACGACGAGGCGGCGGTGAAGGCCGGTGCGGCGCTCGAGGTTGCAATCGACGCCGAGATGGCGGGCAGGCCAGTGACGCTGCATTGGCAAGTCGCCGCCGATCCGCCAGCCAACAACAACGCCTACCTCGCGAAAGTCGTCGAAGCTGCTTCGCAGAGCGACGGCGTGGCGCTGCCCACCGTCGGTAGCGAAGGGCTGGCGTCGCTGCGGCGCATCGTGAATTCACAATCGCAACAGTTGGCCCGCTTGGGCGAACAAGCGCTTGCCGGCGGTCAGGTCGATGAAGCCGTGCAACTGGCGCGGCAGGCCGCTCAATTCGATCCGGCCAATCCCAATGCAAGATTGCTGCGCACCGCCGCAATGCGTGCCCAGCGCGCCGAAGACCAGCCACCTGCGGCCCAGCGCGGAGGGGCGCCACCCGCCGCGCGGCGGCCTGCCGCGCCACCGGCGGCCGGCGAAGGCGGCCTTCGTCTGAATGGCCGCGACCGCGCGGCTGCCGACGATTTGCCGATGCCGGGAGGCGACGCACTTGGCGCCCGCGAGGCAGCCGACGGTGAATTGCTCGACGAGGTCGAACGCGATCAACGCGTGCGTACGGGCTTCATTCGCAAAGATGTCCAGGTCGAGTTGCAGCGTGCGCGCGATCAGATGGCGGTCGACCCAGTGGGAACTACCGAAGCTCTCAAGGTGCTGCTCGACACCTTGCAGCGCGATGTCGAGTCGCCGCCCGAGGTGCGCGATCAACTTGCCGGCAAAGTGCAAGACGCGTTGCGTGCGGCCAGCCGCCAGGTGGCGGTGCAGGAAGAGAAACTTGTGGGCGAGCAGCAGCGCGAAGCCGAGGGCGAAGCGCGCGAGCGGCTGCTGCGAGAGCTGTTCTTGCAGGAGCAAAAAGTCGATCAGTTGATGGCTCGCTTCAATGCCCTGCTGGATGAAGAACGCTATCGCGACGCCGAGGCGGTAGCCAATATCGCCGAAGAAATGCTGCCGGGACGGCCCGGTTTGCGCGGGGCTGAGCTATCGGCCCGTATGACCGGCTATACCGCCGACATGAATGCGGTACGCGATCTCCGCCACAAGGGCGTGGTCGATAGTTTCTACCAGGTTGAGCTGTCGCACATTCCCACGCCGGACGAACCGCCAATTCTTTACCCCGATCCCGAGGTCTGGCAACTGTTGACTGAGCGGCGCAAGAAATACAAAGCTGTCGACCTGACGCAGCATAGCCCCAATGAAGAAAAAATCTTGCAGGCGCTCAACGAGCCGACCGTGATGGACTTTGAGGAAACGCCCTTGAGGGACGCCATCGATTTCCTCAAAGAGAAACATAATATCGAAATCCAACTCGACGCGCGGGCCTTGGAAGACGGCGGCCTGGGCAGCGATACGCCCGTCACCCGCAGCTTGAAGGGCATTTCGCTACGGAATGCCCTGCGGCTGCTGCTGGGCGAATACGAACTGACTTATGTCATTCGTAACGAAGTCTTGTTGATCACGAGCAAGACCGAGGCCGAAAACATGCTCAGCACACGCGTGTATCCGGTCGGTGACTTGGTGATTCCGGTCGGCATGCCGATGATGGGCCGCGGCGGCGGTGGCATGCGGGGCGGCGGCATGGGCATGATGAACGTGCCGGGCGGCGGTATGGGCGGCATGGGCATGATGGGCGGTGGCATGGGCATGATGGGCGGCGGCATGGGCATGATGGGCGGCGGCATGGGCATGATGGGCGGCGGTATGGGCATGATGGGCGGTGGCATGGGCATGATGGGCGGTGGCATGGGCATGATGGGCGGCGGCATGGGTGGCATGGGCATGATGTGCGTGCCGGACGACACCGATGTTGCGTGGCCGAGAGACGAATCCGCGACGGCCTTGGTGGCGTTTGCCGTGGGCGACGATCTATCGTTATCGAAAAAAAAATCTGCCGCCGGCACAGCGGCCAAGGCCCGCAAGGCAAAACCCGCCGCAAAAAAAAAGCGAGCGGCGTTTAACCCGCCAGAAAACCAGCCAGACAAGGTTGCCCAGCCAGACGGGGCTGCCCAGCCAGACGACGACGCCAAACCAGTAGACGCGGGCGCCGCCGCACCGCCGGCCGAAGTCGCCGGGCCGGTCCTTGCGCCGCAGCAACCTGGCCTCGGCGGCATCGAACCCATTCAGATCAACTTCGCCGAGGGCGACGATCCGAACGTCGCCTGGAACGACTACTTCGCATCGCACGATGGCGACAAGGCCCCCTCGGAACCGGTGGTGCGCGAAACCGTTCGCCGGTTGATGAAGGCCCGCAACTTCAGCCATGCCATCGGCTTGATCTACGCGGCTTTGCGAAACCAGCAGGGCCAGCCGTGGATGTACGAGGTGCTAGGCATCGCGTTGCAGGCAGACAACCGCACGCCCGACGAAATCGAGCGCGTCCTGATGTCGGCGGCCGACTTCGCCAGCAGCCCGGTCGAACTGATGTATCTCGGTCAATACATGGCTCGTAGCGGCCTGAAGCGCCGGGCGCTGGCGCTGTTCCGGCAGGCCAGCGAACTCGACCCCGAAGCCGCTGAACCGTATATGCACGGACTGCGGCTGGCCCAAGAACAAGACGACTTGCCTGGCATTCAGTGGTCGACGATTGGCATTCTCAGCCGAGTGTGGTCGATGCGGCAGATGCCGATTTGGGAAGCGGGCTGGACTGCCGCCGAGGCCACACTCGATCGCTTGACTACCGAAAACCGCTCGGACGAAGCCGCGGCCTATCGAAAACAAGTCAACGACGCCCTGGTGCGCGACTGCATTATCATCGTCACCTGGAACGGAGAGGCCGACGTCGATTTGATGGTGGAAGAGCCGGCCGGCACCATCTGTTCGTTTCGCAACCCGCGCACCACGTCGGGCGGTGTGATGCTCGGCGATGCCGTGTCGAAGTCGAAAAAAGCCAGCCGGACGGGCGAAGGCGCTCAAGAAGTCTACGTCTGCAACAAGGGATTTGACGGCACCTATCGCGCCCTGGTGCGGCGTGTGTGGGGCAAGCTCACTGCCAAAAAAGTTACGGTCGAAATCATTTGGCACTATTGGTCGAAGGAAGAAAAGATCGAGCGTAAGCAGATTGATCTGAGCGACGACGAGGCCGTGGTGGTGTTCGATCTGAAGGGCGGCCGCCGCACCGAGCCGCTGGAAGAACAACAGGCCGCCAACGCCGTCGCCGCGCAAATGAAGCGGGGCCAGCAATTGGAAGTCGCTCGCCAGCTCAACGCGCTGCACGATCCCCGCGCGGTCGGCAGCCTGGCCAGCGCCCGTAATCGCGTGGTCGGAGAGCAGCCCCGCGGCATCGCTCCGTTCAATCCTTGGGTGCAACGCGGCGCGGTTGGCTATCAGCCCGTGATTGTTTCGCTGCCCAAAGGCGCTACGATGACGGTCGCTCCGGCGGTGGTCTCGGCTGACCGGCGGTATGTGCGAGTGACCTCAATTCCGCTTTTCTCGGGCGTTACCGAAGTGAACACCTTTAACTATGCTACCGGCGCCAGCGGCACCAGCGGCGGTGCGGGCGGCGGCGGCTTCGGGGCCGGCGGCGGCAGAGGTGGTTTGGGCGGATTTTAGAACGTCTCCAACCCTGGTTCGGCATTTCCCCGCACGCGCCCTGATCGGTTTTGACAAACGATCACGGCGCCCGCCCGTAGGACGACCTTCCTAGGTCGTCGACGCGGCTTCAAATCATTCCCCGTGTGCTACAATTGCACCAGGGATTGGCCTGCCACGCGCACCAGCATGAAGCCATTGCGGATCAAGGACCCGCGGCGAAAATTTTCCGCCGCGCGAGACGACAACGGCGTGCCACACATCAAGGCGGGCAATTGGCCCAGCGTGCTGTATGGCCTGGGCTACATGCATGCCGTCGACCGGCCCACGCAAATGCTCTTTTCGCGCGCCGTGGCCCGCGGCCGCTCGGCCGAACTGATTGCCGACAAGCCAGAATTGCTGGAGACCGACCGCTTCTTTCGCCGCGTCGGGCTTTACCGGGGCCTGGAACGCGAGGTGGCCGGACTCGACGACCGGACGTTCGGCTACCTGACGGCCTATTGCGAGGGCGTGAACGACGGCATGAAGCGCTCGGGCCGTTCGCTGCCCATGTGGGCCGTGGGCTTTCATCCACGCCCCTGGAACCAGCAGGCCGTCATGCTCATCGGCAACCTGCTCAACTTTGGCGGTCTGGCCGTCAGCCAGCAGCAGAACGAGCGATTGCTGCTCGAGCTGATCCAGGCGGGCGTCGATCGCGACAAGCTGCGCGAGCTGTTCGAACCGCTGCTCGACCAGGCCGATATCGACCTGTTAACGCAAATCAAAATCACCAGCCGTCTGTCGGATGAGGCGCTGGAGTTAATCGCCGATCTGCCGCGCCTAGCTGGCAGCAACGCCTGGGCGGTCGCTCCCGCGCGCAGCGCCAGCGGGCATGCATTGCTCGCGTCCGATCCACACCTGGAGGTGAACCGGCTGCCCTCCATCTGGTACGAAGCGGTGCTGGAATGGGACGAAAACTATTGCCTGGGCGCCTCGCTGCCCGGCTGCCCGCTGTTTGCCGTCGCCCGCACGAAACATCTCGCCTGGGGCGTCACCTATCTGAAGGGCGACACATCCGATTATTTCATCGAAGACTGCCGCCGGGGCGAGCGCGGCTGGCAATATCGCCGCGGCGAAGAGTGGCTTGATTTCGACGTCCGCGAAGAACTGATCGGACGAAAGGGCGAAGAAGCGGACGTGCTGCGTGTCTATTCCAACCCCGTGGGCACGCTCGAAGGCGATCCCGACCAGACCGGTGCGGGATATTGCCTCTCCGTGGCTTGGACGGGCGAGGCCGCCGGCGCCGGGGCGTCGATCGCCACCTGGCTCGATCTGATCGACTGCCGCGGCACGCAGCAGGCGATGGACCTGGTGCGCGAATGCCCGCAGCCCACGCTGTGCTGGGTGTTTGCCGACGTGGCTGGGCACATCGGCATGCAAGCCAACGGCTGCTTTCCGATACGGGCGGCGGGTTACAGCGGCATCTTGCCCATCCCCGCCTGGGACACTGCCAACCACTGGCGCGGCTGGGTTCCCACCACAGATTTGCCGCGCATCTACGACCCGCCCGAAGGATTTCTGGCCAGCGCCAACGAAAACATCAATCGCCCCGATGGCCCGCGGCTTGTCACGCAGGTGGTGCCCGACTATCGCCGGCGGCGGATCGACGAGCGGCTGGCGGAGATGCCCTCGGCGACCGTGGCCGACATGCAGGCGTTGCAATACGACGTGATTAGCGTCGAAGCACGCGACCTGCTGGCGGTGCTGCTGCCGTATCTGCCCGACGGCCCGGTGCGGCAGCGGCTGACCGCCTGGAACTGCGGCTACGAGCCGGAGAGCCTCGAAGCGACGCTCTTTACTCGTTTTTACCGCAACGTGCTCTTGGAGATTTTTGGCCAAGATCCAGGACTGCATGGCGGCATTGGCTGGCGGCGGATCCTGTATCTCTGTTCGCGGGCCGGCTTCTCGATGATGGTCGTCACCTGCATCGACCGGCTGTTGAAAAAAGACGAGTCGCTCTGGTGGGCGGGCCGCGACAAGGGACAACTGATTCGCGCGGCGGCCGAAAAGCTGCTTGCCGAGCCAGACCAGCCCTGGGCGGTGACCAACGCCTTCAAGTTTACCAACCGTTTCTACGAGGGGCAGTTTGTGGGTCGGGCGTTGGGCATTCAAACCAACGAAATGCCGATGCGTGGTTGCCACGCCACGCCGTTCCAAGGCCACCTGCTTCGCGCGGCCAAGCGTGAGACGACATTCGCCCCTTCGTATCACTTTGTGACCGACCTCAGCACCGACGAAGCCTGGACCAATTTGCCCGGCGGACCGAAGGAGAGTTGGTTTTCGCGCTGGTACAAAAGCGACATCGCCCGCTGGCTCGAGGGCAGCTACAAGCGGCTCTCGCCGCAGACGTAGAGTCGCCCGACGACTTCGGATTTCGTCCGATCATCGCGCGTACAGTAGCCATCACGCTCCGCGTGATGTACGGCGCAGCGCTACGTTCGCGGTCGCTACTGCCAGACACGCCGTCGTTGGCATGCAACCGGGCGCCTCACGCGGAGCGTGAGGACTACGGTACGCTCCCATTTCACACCGGCGAGTGATTCCTCCCCTTCGGCCAGGTCATTGCGCGTACAGTAGCCATCACGCTCCGCGTGATGAAAGCCATGCGCTACGTTCGCTGCCGCAAGTCAAAGCTGCCTCGAAAAGCGTTTGCATTCGGCTTTCGCAAGCCGCGCTTTAGCAGGATTCTCGGCGATGTATCGCCGCAGATAGGCGAACTGCTCGTCATTGCGCACCAGATGGTCGAAGCCGTCTTGCTGCCAGAATCGCCCATGTTGTCTTAGCCGCCGATTGATCTGCACAGCCGTGTAGTGTTTCCACGACTTGCACTGCGCCAGCATCGATGCCTCGTCGGGAAACGACGCCAACAAGTGAACATGGTTGGGCATCACCACGTAGTCGAGCATCAGATAACGATCGTCGTCGAAGTGATGCAGACTTTTCTCGACGATTTCCGCAAGCTCCGGCGTTTTGAGCACACACGCTCCGTGGCATTCGTCAAGGGCATCGTGCCAACGCTCCCAGAATGATTCCTGAAACGCTTCCACGACGCGGCGCCCGAGGCCGGCGAGCCGTTCGCGCCAGTTCGCTTCAGCCGGATTGATGCCATGCGCTCTCAGCCAGCGATCGCGGTCGCCGAACCATTGCCTTAAGATGGCTGCCGGCATCGAGTCATTCGTCCGCCAGGTCACGAACGCCACAGTGCCCGGCTGCGACCAATGCGGCAGCTTTCGGTTGACGATAAAAACGTCGGCCTTCCGATCGAACAGGTGAAACGGCAACATCGGATGACTGTCGTCATCGCTCGACATATTAGGTTTCCACAGGCGGCGCGTGACACCTTCGATGCGCTCGGTATGCTTACCGATTTTGGGCAGTCTATCTGAGTCGTCATTGGGCGTACAGTAGCCATCACGCTCCGCGTGATGATGGGCCAGCGCTACGTTCGCCGCCGCTATTGCCAGAAACGCCGTCGTCGGCACGCGCCCTGGCGCCTCACGCGGAGCGTGAGGACTACGGTACGCTCCCGTTGCACACCGGCGAGTGATTCCTCCCCTTCGGCCAGGTCATTGCGCGTACAGTAGCCATCACGCTCCGCGTGATGTACGGCCATGCGGTACATTCGCGGCCGCTACTGCCAGAAACGCCGTCGTTGGCATGCAACCGGGCGCCTCACGCGGAGCGTGAGGGACTACGGTACGCTCCGGTTGAACGCCGGAGGATGGTCCACAGGGCTGACATGCAGTACCGCGGTCGTTAAAATTACCGGAGCAATGTACGTCGGTTCCGGGCAGTTCGGATTGTCGAGAGTTGCAGGCCATGGCCGATTCATTCGACCCGTATCACAAGTGGCTGGGCATTTCGCCCAAAGACCAGCCGCCGCACCACTACC